>JAIERD010000292.1 GCA_019747155.1 Pseudomonadaceae bacterium | reverse complement strand
TAACTACTGATAACTGCAGCCAATAAAAAACCCGCTTAGTGCGGGTTTTTTATTGGCTGTGTTGGCGTTAGTGGTTGAAGCGCTATCTGTAGGAGGGGCTTTAGCCGCGACCGTAAGCAAGGCTTCGCGGATAAATCCGCTCCTACACAAGCCCAACACCTGCCGCAATTTCATCGGCAACCCCTCCCTGTAGGAGCGGATTTATCCGCGATTGGTCGGTGCAGACAACACAAAGATCAAGACCTGCGCCCTCTTAGCAAAGGTTACGAGGCTTCAATATTTTGGCCAAAATCCAGCAACCCCTGCACCCCCGCAAGCAACCGCTGCAGCGCGCCCTGATTGGCTTTCACCACGGCCAGCCCGGCGGCGGCCATCGCCTCGGCGCGTGCAGGGTGTTGCCATAAATCACTGAGCGCGGCCACCAAGGCCGGTGCATCGACCACCTCTTGCAAGGCTTCGGCATCCCGCAGCAGGTTGGCAATTTCAGTGAAGTTAAACAGGTGTGGCCCGCTGAGTACCGGCACGCCGAGGGCCGCCGGTTCCAGCAGGTTGTGACCACCATTAGCGACCAGACTGCCGCCAACCAAGGCTGCATCGGCCAGGGCATAGAGAAACAGTAACTCGCCCATGGTGTCGCCGAGCAACACTTGAGTGTCCGCCGTCGGCGCCTCGGCCAATGAGCGCCGGCGGGTAGCAAAGCCTTGTTTTTGGCACAGTTCAAACACGCTGGCAAAACGCTCTGGATGACGCGGCACCAGAATCAGCAAAGCCTGCGGATGTTGCAGCAAGAGTTGCCGATGGGCGGCCAGGACAATTTCGTCTTCGCCGGCATGGGTGCTGGCGGCGATCCACACCGGGCGCTGCGCCGCCTGCCAGTCGGCGCGCAAGGCTTGAGCGCGGGGCAGCAATTGTGGATCCAGGTGCAGATCGAACTTGATCGAGCCAGTCACAGTCACGCACTCAGGACGTGCGCCGAGACTGCGAAAACGCGCCGCCTCGACCTCGGTCTGCGCCGCGATCAGGCTCAGCTCGGCAAGCATCGGCGCGGTCAATTTGGCAAAGCGTGCATAGCCGCGCGCCGAGCGTTCGGACAAGCGAGCATTGCCCAACACCACCGGCACCCCGCGCTTGGCGCATTGGTGAATATGGTTGGGCCACAGCTCGGTTTCCATAATCACCGCGAGCTTAGGCTGCAGCCGTCCGATAAAGCGCGCCGCCGCCCAGGGCAGGTCGTAGGGCAGGTAGCAGTGCTGCACCCGTGCGGCGAATTCGCCCTGACAAAACAGCGCGCGAATCCGCTCGGAACCGGTCGGCGTCATGCAAGTGATGGTGATCGGCAAATCTGGATAGCGCTTGAGCAACTCACGCACCAAGGGCGCGGCGGCGATGCTTTCGCCCACCGATACCGCGTGCAGCCAGATGCCGCCGGGCTTGAGGGCCGGCATGCCAAAAGCAAAACGCTCAGCGAGACGCTGCCGATACGCCGGCGCCTGCCAACCGCGCCAGATAATACGCAATGCCAGCAACGGCAAACCGAGATGAAACAACAGGCTGTACAGGGTTCTATTCATGCCGCGCAGTTTACTGGTTGGCGCCACGGATGCCGAGCCACTTGCACTCTCAGCGCTCAACCCAGCGCCTGCAGATGCTGGCGCAAGCATTCGGCCAGGCAACGCGCCGCCGGGCCCAGCGCTTCGTCGCGGCGCCAGACCAGCTCCACCACCAGCGGCGGCGGCGTCCAGTCGCTGGCCAATTCCAGTAATTGCTGCTGATAGGCCGGGTACTGCAGCACATGGCGCGGCAACCAGGCCCAGCCGAGGTTACGCATCAACAATTCGGCCATCGAATAAAAGCTGTCGGCCCGCCACAGCGCCGGGCTGATTTGCTCGCCGCCCGGATAGTGACCGTCGTGGGGCGCCATCAGCAATTGCCGATGGCGGGCCAGCTCGCGGCGGTCGACATAACTGGCCCCCGCCAGGGGATGGCCGGCGCCGCAGACCGTGACCATTTCGATGCTGCCCAGGCGTTGGCGCTCCAGCGCTTCGGGGATGCGCTCATGCTGAAACAACAACCCCAGGTCGGCGCGCCGCTCCAGCAACATGCGCGCCACCTCGCCCTGAGCACCACTGGCCAGCTGCACCTCCAGCAGCGGGAATTGCCGGGCCAATGCCTCCAAACTGTCGTGCACCGGGCGAAACGGCACGGCTTCGTCCTGAGCCAAACGCAGGGTCGCCTCCTCGCCGCGTACCAGGCCTTGGGCGCGGGCGTCCAGCCGCTGACACTGACGCAGAATCTCTCGCGCATCCTCCAGCAACACCTTGCCGGCGGCGGTCAGGCGCGGCTGGCGACCGCTGCTGCGCTCGAACAACAAGATGCCCAAGTCCGCCTCCAACAGGGCCATCGCATTGCTCACCGCCGACTGGGCGCGTTGCAGATCACGGGCCACTGCGGAGAAGGACTGCCCTTCGGCGATGCGCACAAACAGCGTTAGTTGCTCAAGGTTCCAGCGCACAACCCATCTCCTATACAGATTGCTATTAACTTTACCCCATCATGGCAGCCCTTAGAATCGCTGCACATTCAAAGGAGTCATCAGCATGTCCGGTTACCTGTTTCTCGGCATTGCCATCGCCGCCGAAGTGATAGCCACCACCTCGATGAAAGCCCTCGACGGCTTCAACAAACCGCTGCCCTTGGTGCTGGTGGTAGTCGGCTATGGTCTGTCACTGTGGTTGCTGTCGCTGGTGGTCAAAACCATCCCGATCGGCATTGCCTACGCGGTCTGGGCTGGCCTTGGGATAGTGCTGGTAAGCATTGCTGCGCTGTTTATCTACGAGCAAAAACTCGACCTGCCGGCCATCCTCGGCATGAGCCTGATCGTCGCCGGAGTCGTGGTGATTCAGTTGTTTTCCAGCACGGCTGGGCATTGAAGATAGCTTTAAGCGACAAGCTTTAAGCTGCAAGTAAAAGCACAAGCCCTCTGCCGGCCGCGAGCTTGCAGCTTGCAGCGCGTTACTTACCGTTATACTGCCGGCCTGTTTTCCCGAACAAGGCAGCGCCATGACCCAGGCCCTTTCTACTGACGTGTTGATCGTTGGCGGCGGTATCGCCGGCCTCTGGCTGCACGCGCGCCTGCGCCAACAGGGTTTTGCCAGCCTGCTGGTGGAGAACGCCAGCCTCGGCGGCGGCCAGAGCGTGAAATCCCAAGGGATCATCCACGGCGGCGCCAAGTACGCCCTGCACGGCGCCTTAAGCGGTGCCTCGGAGGCGATTGCCGATATGCCCCGCCGTTGGCGCGAGGCCTTGAGTGGCGCGGGCGAGTTGGACTTGCGCGGCGTGCGCCTGCTGTCCGATGCGCATTACCTATGGTCGCCCGGCACCCTAACCGGCAATCTCGCCAGTTTTTTTGCCAGCAAGGCGGTGCGCGGCCGGGTCGATCAAGTCAAGGGCGAGCAACTGCCGCCGGCGCTGCAAGACCCCAAGTTCAAGGGCAAAGTTTATCGCCTGGCCGAGCTGGTGTTGGATGTACCGAGCCTGATCGCGCGACTGGCCGAACTGGCTGGCGACAGCTTGCTGGCAGGCACGCAGATCGAGCCGCTGCACGAAGACGGCGCGCTGGTCGGGCTGCTGATTGATGGCCGTGCGGTGCGCGCCCAGC
>JAIERD010000433.1 GCA_019747155.1 Pseudomonadaceae bacterium | reverse complement strand
CCGGTGAATCCGGCGCCGGATAATCCGTCTCCGGTGGATTAGCGAATTCGCTCACCGTGTACGCCATACCGTCGAACCGACCGCCTACCCTGGCTTTATCCGCCGTCAGGTATCCGACGCGCTCAAGCTCGGCAAGGATCACGCGGACAGCATCCCGCCCCGAGCGCTTACCCGCAGCTTTCTCTGTCTGCTTGATCAGGTGCCCGACCGACACCTCCCAGTTGTCTGGCTTGCCCAGCAGGAAGATCAACAGGCCTCGCGCACCCCAACTCAGGCGGCCATCCTCGCTAATGTCTTTGTTCAGCGTGTAAAACCGAGAATCTGGTCTCGGCGCCCTGCGGATACTCAATTGAGACCTCGAAGCAGGAACGAATCAGCACACAGAACAGCATTGCGCATACGCATGGCACTCGAAGTAAATCCATCTGACTTGCGTAGCCTGAACCGCTCCAGGGGCGCGCAACCGCCCAGATCATTCGATCTGCGGGCAAGCGAAACCCTCGGCAATTCAGCCGACAGTAAAAAATCCATAAAGACCTCGTTCAAAGGTTTTCCGCCCACGTTTGCGGACGGCTGAAGCACTTACGTCTTGTTCCTCGAATGAAGCAGGCGGCGGCGTCGGAACGAGGAACATGCCTGGTCGGACGGGGTAGCGAACCCCCTCCTAGCCGCCTGCTGCCACGTTAGACAGAACGTGGCCACTGTATTGCTCAGTTCTCCGCATCAGGTTACAGGCGCAAACCTGCAACAAAGATTCGGACATTCCAATTACGCCTTGAGACTAAATCCTTCCTGCCCATTCCCAGCAGCAGGACGCCTTGCAACAAAATAGCGATACCACGCGCGCCCAGGGGCTCGAACAGCTTCGACCGTGCCAGCCTTGCGCCCTTCAAGATCGTGCCGAATATCCCGAATCCTGGCAGATATGCCCGCCTCGGAATCCATCTGCTCAAACCTTGCGAGGATCGCATCTTTGATTTCATGCAGTGCCAGTGGCACGGCCGACCGATCAAGAACAGCTAGAACACGTTCGTACTGAGTCATATCAAGCCTTTGTGGGTTTCCTGCGCATAGCCTTGCGCACATGCTCCCAGTCAACCTTATGCCGAGGGTCTGACTCGACGAACATTTCCGTCATGTCCAAGGCACCATCCGATTCACGGTCAAGATTCACCGCCAGCCACAATGACATTGAGCGCTGGGCCTGAAGAATTTGCTGCATGTTCCCCCAGGTAGTGCCGCATGCCTGGGCAAAGCGAACCCGCTGCCGTCTCGAATCCAATTCAGCCAGATCAAGGTATTTGCGAAGCGCCTCAATAGCCTTGGCCTTGCGCAACTTCGCCTGTTCCTCCCACTCCGCTTGCTCAGCGGCTACGCCATCCTCTTCCTTGATCAATTGGGTTTCCTTTACTTCAGGTGGTTGGGCCTTGTTGGCCATTATCTCTGCCTCGCTCTGTATCTAGTCAGTCGCGTTTGTGAATGTAGCAAACGCTACGCCTCGTATCAATCGACAGACACACCAGCTTTCCCAGCCCTGCTATTTGCAAGGGTTAGCAACAGCGACCGGGAAAGCCTACCAAAGCCACAAACCTTTTTCACGCTATTATTTAAATCTTCCGCTTGCGCTTTCGTATAGCGGTCGCTATCGTTTGCACCTATCAACACACAAAAAAGGAAAAGACAGATGAGTACGTCTGTAGCGGTATGGCAGGAGCAGCACCCTACGCTGGTGTCGCGCGGTATTGACGAGTCAACGTGGAACGCCCTGAAGAGCACCATCTACCCAGGCGCGAAAGACGACAGCATCATCATGGCGGTGGACTACTGCCGTGCCCGCAAGCTCGATCCGATGCTAAAGCCGGTTCATCTGGTGCCTATGCAGGTGACCATCAAGCACGAAGGTCGCGAGGACACCAAAGAATGGCGGGATGTGCCCATGCCTGGCATCGGCCTGTACCGCATCCAGGCGGATCGCTCGAAGACCTACGCGGGAGCTGACGAACCCGAGTACGGCCCTGAGATCACGCGCACCTTTACCGGATACAACAACCGGCAGGTCGAGTTCACCTTTCCGCAGTGGTGCAAGTTCGTCGTGCGCAAGCTGGTGGGCGGCATGGTGGTCGAGTACCACGCCAAGGAATACTGGCTGGAGAACTACGCCTCCCTGGCACGGGACAAAGATGCTCCCAACGCCATGTGGAGCAAACGCCCCTATGCCCAGCTGGCCAAGTGCGCCGAAGCGCAAGCCCTGCGCCGTGCCTGGCCAGAGATCGGCAGCGACCCAACCGCTGAAGAAATGATGGGCAAAACCCTGGACGCTGATGAGCTGCGCGACGTTTCGCCGACCCCAGCAAAGACGACTCCAGCGCCACGCAAGGCCGAAGAGACTCCTGAGCCAGTAATCCCATCCGGCGCGACTGTTGAGGGCGAGTTCTTCGAGCATGAGCAAGAACCGCAAGCAGATTCCGCTTCGTCAGCCCCTGTCGATCTGATCAAACCCAACCATATCAAGATGATCACCACTCGACTCGCCAGAACCAGCACGCCTGATGGCGAGCTTCTTGCGCTGCTGAAGGTCGATTGCCTCGAATCCATTCCCATGTCGCGCCTGAATGACGCCATGGACTATGTGAACAAGCTGGGCAAGTAAGGGCGCGCAAATGAATTGCAATCATCACCCAGAGCTGGAATTCGATGCGGCGACGCACTCCTACAGCATGGGCGGCGTGAAGCTGCCAGGGGTCACGTCAACCCTGAAACCGTTGTCCACCTACGACGACGTTCCGGCCAGCATCCTGGCCGCTGCGTCCGCGCGGGGTACGGCGGTGCATCTGGCGACCGAGCTGGAAGACCTCGAAACCCTCGACTATGCGTCGCTGGATGATGAGGTGACCGGCTACCTGATCGGCTACCAGCGCTTCAAGGAGGTCATGCGCCCCGAGTTCCTGGGCATTGAACAGTTCACTTACCACAAGACGCTCAAGTATGCCGGCATGTATGACCGCGAGCTGATTCTGCACGGCATGAAGCGCGCCAAGCGGGCCATTCTCGACCTCAAGTCGTGCGTGACCATGATGCCAACCACCGGCCCACAAACGGCCGCCTACCTGGCCGCTGTGAATTCGCACCGGCCCAAGACCGAGCATGCCATCGACCGCTTCGGGCTGAAGCTCGGGCGTGACGGCACGTTCGAGCTGGTTCCGTACACCAGCGACAGCGACCTGCACGACTTTATGTCCTGCCTGCGGGTGCTGCGCTTCAAGCATGAACACCACAAGTTTTTCAAGCAGCTCGCTACCGAGCAAAACTAAATCCAAGGAGAAACACCCATGAAAGCCACCAACCAAGTCGCTGAGTCCAACGTCTCCACGCTGTTCCCGATCAAGGTGCAGGCTAATCTGCTGCCAGAGACCCAGGCCCTGCTGAAGGCAGCACCTGGCATGCTCAGCGCCGCACAGTCGATCAGCATCACTGACGACGCCGGCCTCGAAGTCGCCGCCGATCAACTGCAACGCATCAAGGGCGCCACCAAGCAGATCAACGACCAGCGCACCGCCATCACCACCCTCGCGGCGGCTGTCACCTTCATCCGATTCTTCGACCACACCATCGTGGTGGC
>JAIERD010000342.1 GCA_019747155.1 Pseudomonadaceae bacterium | reverse complement strand
GATACTGCGCCACTCCGAGAGCCTGCCAGCCGAGCCGCTGAACAATCGCTTCCAGGTGCGCAACGGCTTTCTCGAAGTCACCCACCCGGACGTATTTACCCGCACCCCCTTTGCGATTCTGGAAATCTTTGTGCTGATGGCGCAAACGCCGAATTTGCGTGGAGTGCAAGCCGACACCATTCGCCTGCTGCGCGACAGTCGACCGCTGATCAACGACGAGTTTCGCCAAGACATTCGCAACACCAGCCTGTTTATCGAGCTGTTCAAGTCCGCCGAGGGCATTCACCGCAGCCTGCGGCGGATGAACCGCTTCGGCATTCTCGGCCGCTACCTGCCGGAATTTGGCCGTATCGTCGGGCAGATGCAACACGACCTGTTTCATATCTTCACTGTCGATGCGCACACCCTGAATTTGATCAAGCACCTGCGCAAGCTGGGTAAGCCTGGCGTCAGCGAGAAATTCACGCTGGCCAGCAAACTAATCGCCACCCTGCCCAAGCCTGAGCTGATTTACCTGGCCGGCCTCTACCATGACATCGGCAAAGGCCGCGGCGGCGACCACTCGGAACTCGGCGCGGTGGATGCAGAGCTGTTCTGTCAGCGCCACCAGCTGCCGGCCTGGGATTCACGGTTAATCGTCTGGCTGGTGAAAAACCACCTAGTGATGTCGACCACCGCCCAGCGCAAAGACCTCTCCGACCCGCAAGAGATTCACAATTTTGCCCAGCTGGTTGGCGATCAGACCCACCTCGACTATCTGTACGTGCTGACCGTGGCCGACATTAACGCCACCAACCCAACACTGTGGAACTCCTGGCGCGCTAGCCTGTTGCGCCAGCTCTACACCGAAACCAAGCGGGCACTGCGCCGCGGCCTGGAAAATCCGGTGGACCGTGAAGAGCAAATTCGTCTGACCCAGAACGCCGCCATCGACACCCTGGTGCGCGGCGGCAATGACCAGGACGAAGCCGAACAGCTCTGGTCGCAACTGGGCGATGACTACTTCTTGCGCCACACCGCCACCGATGTGGCTTGGCACACCGAGGCTATCCTGCAGCACCCGGCTGCGGCCGGACCGTTGGTACTGCTGAAGGAAACCACCCAGCGCGAGTTTGAAGGCGCCACGCAAATCTTCATTTATGCCCAAGACCAACACGACTTCTTTGCCGTGACCGTGGCCGCCATGGACCAGCTGAACCTGAGCATTCACGACGCACGAATTATCACTTCATCGAGCCAGTTCACCCTCGACACCTACATAGTGCTGGACGCCGACGGCGGTTCGATCGGTGACAATCCGGCGCGCAGCAAAGAGATCCGCCAGGGCCTGATTGATGCCCTAAAAAACCCCGACGACTATCCGACCATTATCCAGCGCCGGGTACCGCGCCAGCTCAAGCACTTCGCCTTCGCCCCGCAGGTCAGCATCCACAACGATGCCCAGCGCCCGGTTACGGTGCTCGAGCTGACCGCCCCGGATCGACCGGGTCTGCTGGCGCGGATCGGCAAGATTTTTTTAGACTTCGATCTGTCACTGCAAAATGCCAAAATTGCCACCCTCGGCGAGCGGGTAGAAGACGTGTTCTTTATCACCGATGCCCGCCACCAGCCACTGGCCGACCCCGAGCTGTGCGCCCGCCTGCAGGCCGCGATTACCGCCCAATTATCCGACGCCAACGATCAATCCGCCACGCCAACAACAATACGTATTTAGGAAGTTGCAACCCGATGAACAGTGCGCTCAAGCAGCTCCAACCCTACCCGTTCGAAAAACTCCGCGCCCTGCTGGCCGGCGTACAACCGGCCGAGCTGCCGGCAATAGCCCTGTCGATTGGCGAGCCTAAGCACCGCTCGCCGGAGTTTGTCGCCACCGCGTTAGCCGCCAACCTCGATCAACTGGCGGTCTATCCAACCACCCTGGGCCTGCCGGCGCTGCGCGAGGCGATTGCCAGCTGGTGCGAGCGGCGTTTCGGCGTGCCTGGCGGCTGGCTGGATGCGGCAAAGCACATCTTGCCGGTCAACGGCACCCGCGAAGCCCTGTTTGCCTTTACCCAGGCGGTAGTGGAGCGCGGTGACGAGGCCCTGGTGGTCAGCCCTAACCCCTTCTATCAAATCTACGAAGGCGCCGCCCTGCTCGCCGGCGCGCAGCCGCACTATCTGCCGTGCCTGGCCGAGCACGGCTTCAATCCAGATTTCGATGCAGTCACCGCGGACATTTGGCAGCGTTGTCAGATTCTGTTTCTCTGCTCGCCGGGCAACCCTACCGGCGCATTGATCCCGCTGGCGACCCTGGAAAAACTGATCGGCTTGGCCGACCAGTATGACTTCGTGATTGCCGCCGATGAGTGCTACAGCGAGCTGTATTTCGATGAGAGCACGCCGCCGGCCGGCCTGCTGAGCGCCTGCGTGAGCCTGGGCCGCAGTGACTTCAAACGCTGCGTGGTGTTTCACAGCCTGTCCAAGCGCTCCAACTTGCCGGGCCTGCGCTCGGGCTTTGTGGCCGGCGATGCGGAGATCCTGCAAGCCTTTTTGCTCTATCGCACCTACCACGGCTGCGCCATGTCGGTACCGACCCAACTGGCCAGCATCGCTGCCTGGAACGACGAAGATCACGTGCGCGCCAACCGCGACCTGTACCGCGCCAAGTATGACGCGGTGCTGGACATCCTCAGCCCGGTGCTGGATGTGCAGCGCCCGGATGGCGGCTTCTATCTGTGGGCCAAAGTGCCCGGCGATGACGCCCAATTCACCCGTGAGCTGTTCGCCCAGCAGCATGTCACCGTAGTGCCGGGCTCGTACCTGTCGCGCGAAGTCGATGGTTTTAATCCCGGTGCCGGGCGGATTCGTATGGCCCTGGTCGCGCCACTGGCCGACTGCATCGAAGCCGCCCAGCGGATTCGCGCCTATCTGCAGACGGTGCGCCCATGAGCATCACCCTCTACGGCATCAAAGCTTGGGATGCCGTAGCGAATAGCTAATTCACTATATAAATCAATTACTTAGCCTGTATTTTAGGTGTCAAAAAAGGCGCTTTTGCGCCAGTTACCACGTCAATAAAATCAATCACTTACGGTTGCGTTTTGGGGAGGATTTTCCCGTAAACGCAACCGCCTTCTAGCCCGCCCCGGCACGATCACCCTTCCCTTACTTCGCCACACCCTTCGCTTTCTCAAACGACCGATACCCGCCAAGCCCGAGCAGGCCAGTTAGCAGCACCATCAGCGTGTCGCCGGCAATTAGCGGCGGCACTGGCCAGCCTTGCACGGCCGACAACCACGCAAGCAACGGCTGCCCGAGGAAGGTATAGGCCAGGCCAGCAACGCACACCCAGCCGGCACCGGGGCGCCAGCCAGCCACGAATAGGCTAGAACTGGCCGCCTCGACCTTGTTGGTATCGATCTGCCCAAGCGCCAGGGAGGTTTCTGCATTGAGCTGAGCCAGTTCACCCGATTGAGCTAGCTTCATCAGCTCCAATTTGGCGCTATCTGAGGCGCCAGCATCCGGCAACACCTTGTCGAGCACGTCACCGATGAGCGGAAGGAATGCGAGCAGGCTCATGCCGGCACCTCGCCGATAACCGCTGCCATCGCCTGCATGTACAGGCCTTTCCAAGTATCA
>JAIERD010000427.1 GCA_019747155.1 Pseudomonadaceae bacterium | reverse complement strand
GGAGCCAATAATGCCAATCTCGCTGTCCGCGTTGGGCGTGTTTTTATCACTGCTGGCGCGGCCATTACTGCTGGTTGCGCTGCGTTCGGCCGGAGCTTTTTTGCTGTCTTGGCGGTCGCGTAAAATACGCGCCACGGTTTGCAGCATCTCGTCGTGATCGAAGGGTTTGGCGATGTAGTCAATCGCGCCCATCTTCATCGAGTCCACGGCTGAGCGCAGGCTAGCGTAGCTGGTCATGATCAGTACGGGCGCGCCTTGCGCCAGTTTGATCATTTCAGTGCCCGGAGCGCCGGGCAGGCGCAGGTCGGTGACGATCAAGTCAAAGCTGGCAATGCTGAAGCGTTCTTGCGCTTCTTGCACGGAGCCGGCTTCGCTGACTTGATATTGATTGCGCTCAAACAGCCGACGTAGGGCTGAGCGGATGATGGTTTCGTCTTCGACGATGAGAATGTGCGGCATCAAATAAAGCTCTCTCGACGGTCTGCGGTGGTGACGGATGGCGCCTCGTTATACCTCGGCAGGGTGACCCGGAAGCGGGTGCCACGCTGGTGCTCGAGGTCGGCGGGGCTGTCAACGCTGATCTGGCCATAATGCTCTTCCACGATCGAATAGACCAGCGCAAGGCCGAGTCCGGTGCCTTGGCCAGGATCTTTAGTGGTGAAAAATGGCTCGAACAAGCGGTCGATAATGGCTGGCGGAATGCCGCTGCCTTGATCCTCAACCAAGAGTTCGATGGTTTGTTCTGTGGCGCTGGTGTTTACCCGGATAGCACCGCCAGTGGTGGAGGCGTCGCGGGCATTAGATAGCAGGTTAATTAGCACCTGAGCCAAGCGTTGCGGGTCGCCACTGACCAAGTGTTGCGGGTCGCAAAGGTTGAAGAACTGCACATCAACGCTGTTGCGATTGAGCGCCAGCAGGCTGATGGCCTCTTGCGCGACATCGGCCAGGCACACCACTTCCTCGTGGTGCTGATGATTGCCGGCGTGGGCAAAGCTCATTAGCGATTGCACGATGCGTGACACTCGTTTGGTTTGCTGCAAAATTTGCGTGCTGATTTCAATCAGTTCGGGGTCGTCTTCACGCTCGTAGCGCAGGTTTTGCGCCAAGCAGTCGATGCCGGTAATAGGGTTGCCAATTTCATGGGCTACCCCCGCGGCCAAGCGGCCAATCGAGGCGAGACGCTCGGAGTGGGTCAGCTTGTCTTCCAGTAACTGGGTGTCGGTGAGGTCTTCGAGCAAGATCACCAGCCCAGTGTTACCCGGTGACAGCGGTTCGCTAATGGCCGCTTTGCGCAGGTTAAACCAGCGGATATGACCGTTTAGTTCGACCCGCTGTTTATGCAAATGCTCCACCGGTACCTGCACAAAGCAGCTGAGCAGGCTCTTCCAAGGTTCATCCAAGGTGCTTAAGCGCGAGCCGATCACCTGTTGCGCGGAAATTTGCGTGAGGTCTTCCATGGCCAGGTTCCACATTAGGATTTCCTGATCCTTGGCCAGCGAGCAAACCCCCATCGGCAGCTCTTGTAGGGTCTGCCGGTGATAGCGTCGCAAGGTGTCGAGTTCGGCGGCAAGGCCGGTTAGACGCGATCGATAGTCTTCGAGGCGGGTTTCAATAAAATGAATGTCTTCGCTGACAAAGCTTTCATTGCCCGACTGATATGGCAAGAAGTTCTCCACCATCTCTTGCGCCACCCCTGGGCCCATTAACCCGGAAAGATTGGCTTCGAGGCGGTCGCGCAGGCGCCGCAAGGCGTAGGGGCGATGTTCATCGAAGGGCAGTTGCAGATCGCGTAGTGCTTGCTCGACTTCTTTTTGTGCGGCCATTGCGCCCAATGGCTTGGCCAGTTGATTGGCGAAGTCTTGCGGTGAATGCACCAACAGCTCGCGGCGTTGCGGGCGCGACACGTTGTCCACCGCGCAGGCTTCGGCGGCGCTGGCCTCTTCGCTGCTGGCCTCGGTAAACAGCGAGACCAAGGTGAACGCCAAAATGTTAACCGCCAGTGAGGCGATGGCGGCGAGGTGCCAGTTGCTGTCACTGAGCACGTAGATCACGTTCAGTAGCGGCAGATGGATTTCTTGCAGGTTAAACAGCAGCGGCAACAGGGTGCTGACCAACCACACGCTAATGCCGGCCAGTAATCCGGCGATAAAGCCTCGGCGGTTAGCCATCGGCCAATACAGCACCGCCAGCACCCCAGGTAAAAACTGCAGGGTGGCGACAAACGAGGCGATGCCCAGATTGGACAGGTCTTGCTCGGCGCCCAGCAAGGCATAAAAGCCGAAGGCCGCCATGATGATGGTGGCGATCAGGGCGCGGCGCGTCCACTTTAACCAGCGATAGATGTCGCCCTCGGCCGGCGGTTGATACAGCGGTAACACCAGATGATTGAGGACCATGCCGGAGAGTGCCAGGGTCATCACGATAATCAAGCCGCTGGCCGCCGAGAGTCCGCCGATGTAAGCAATTAGGGTCAGCAGATCGCTGTTGACCGCAATGCCTAAACCTAGGGTGAAGTACTCCGGATTGGTCGGCGTGCCGAGTTTGAGACCGGCCCAGAGAATCGGCGGTACGGCCAGGCTAATTAGCAGCAAAAACAGCGGGAAACCCCAGCTGGCGGTGATCATCGCGCGAGGATTAAGGTTTTCGCTAAAGGCCATTTGGTACATGTGCGGCATGACGATGGCCGAGGCGAAAAACATTAAAATCAGGGTCCGCCACGGACCTTCTTCCAGCGGCGTACTAAGGGCGGTCAGCGTTTCGTGATTTTGCCTGAGCCAATCGCTCAGTTCGCCTAAACTGCCGAATACCCCGTACACCGCATAGAGACCAATGCAGGCCATGGCGATCAGTTTGACCAGCGACTCGAAGGCAATCGCAATCACCAAGCCTTGGTGTTTGCCGCGGGCTGCAACGTGACGTGAGCCAAAGAGAATGGTGAATAAAATGATCAGCGCGCAAAAGCTTAGGGCTACGCGGTTATGTACCGGCTCGTGGGTGAGGATGCTGATCGAGTCAGTCACTGCTTGAATCTGCAAGGCCAGTAGCGGCAGCACGCCAATCAACATAAATAGGCTGGTCAGGGTGCCGGCCCAGGTGCTGCGAAAGCGAAACGCGAAGAGGTCGGCCAGCGAGGCCAGTTGATAGGTGCGGGTGATGCGTAAAATCGGGTAGAGCAGCACCGGCGCCAGCAAAAAGGCCGCCGAGATGCCCAGATAGATGGCTAAAAAGCCATAGCCATACTGATAGGCCAACCCCACGGTGCCATAAAACGCCCAGGCGCTGGCGTACACACCCAGTGACAGGGTGTAGGTCAGCGGATGACGAATCACCCAGCGGGCGATCCAGCCGCGCTCGGTAATCCAGGCCACGCCAAACAGAATCAATAAATAGCCGGCGCTGATTAAAATCAGCTGGCTGAGACTAAAGCTCGTCAGCATTAGATGGGCTCTGCGAATAAATGTAACCGGTGGTCAGCGGGGTGTGCCGCTGTAGCTCAGAGTTCGTCAGCATCGCGAGGGCTCTGCAAGATAAAAGTCACCACAATCAGGATCAGCCACAACAGATAAGGGCGATACCAATCGCCATTGGCGTCGATCCACCAATCCAT
>JAIERD010000092.1 GCA_019747155.1 Pseudomonadaceae bacterium | reverse complement strand
AACAGCCACCCTCGTGCTAAAGCTGCCACAAATCTTGCGATTTACAACAGCCCGCTTCGGTCACTGCGACCGAATCAATCGACGCGGCGCAATCCGCCCGTCTTCGCTCACTTCACCGATACCGATAAAGCGACCGTTGTGATCTTGCACCCGAACCATGCCGAACTGCGGCGCTTCGGGGGCGCGTACCGGCTGGCCATTGAGCCAGTAAAAACTACTATGCTCGGAAAACTGCACGATTGGCCAATGCTGTAAGCCACTGTCGGAGGGTAACAGAAAGCGGTCAACCGCCTCATTACCACCCTCGGCATGCACCTGCTCAAGCTCTTCCAGCGTGACCGTTTGCGCCAAGGCAAAGGGCCCGGCCTGGGTGCGACGCAGTTGCGCCACATAAGCCCCGCAACCCAATTGCTCGCCGATGTCCTCGACCAAAGTACGGATATAAGTGCCCTTGGTGCAACTCACCGACAAGCGTGCCTGGGTCTGCTCGAAATCGAGCAATTGCAGGCTATTGATAGTAACAGAACGCGCTTCGCGCTCCACCACCACGCCGGCGCGGGCCAACTTGTAGAGCGGTTGACCATCGCGCTTAAGGGCTGAGTACATCGGCGGAATCTGGCTGATTGGGCCGCGAAACGCCGGCAACACCGCTTCTATATCCGCGCGACTGCAGGTCACCTCACGCTGCTTGAGCACCTCACCCTCGGCATCGCCCGTGGTGGTGGTTTGCCCCAACTGCATGAGCGTCTCGTAGCCTTTGTCGGCGTCGAGCAGGTACTGGGAAAACTTGGTCGCCTCACCGAAACACAGCGGCAACACGCCAGTGGCCAGCGGATCGAGACTGCCAGTATGCCCGGCTTTTTCCGCATTGAGCAGCCAGCGTACCTTCTGCAGCGCCGCATTTGAGGTAAAGCCGAGGGGTTTATCCAACAGAATAATCCCGCTGACATCGCGACGAATACGCTTCACCTGAGCCACGCCCTTCACTCCTTGTCAGCCTCGCCAGCCTCGTCAACCTTGCTATCTGCTTCGGCGGCTGCGGCTGCGGCTGCGTCAGGGTGCTGACTGTCTTCAGCCACGGCACGCTCAATCAAGGCCGACAAATGGGCGCCACGCGACACGCTTGAGTCAAAGTGAAAGTGCAACTGCGGCACATTGCGCAACTGCATGGAGCGGCCCAACTGCATGCGCAGAAAGCCGGAAGCGTCGTTCAGCACCTTGAGGTTCTGGGCGATATCTTCAGCGCTGTCCTGACCCATCACGGTGATAAAAATCTTCGCGTGGCTGACATCACGACTCACTTCGACGGCGGTGATGGTCACCAGACCGACGCGTGGGTCTTTAATTTCGCGGCGGATCAACTGTGCCAGCTCGCGCTGCATCTGATCGCCAATACGTTGGGTGCGGCTATATTCTTTTGCCATGATTTATTACCTGTCACTCACCACCCGGCTAAAACCCGAGCGGTCTGAAAGCGCCAAACGCCCGGCCAGACGAGAGCCTGACCGGGCGTTGCGTGGTACAGCTCGCGGCTTAGAGGCTGCGGGCCACTTGGACCTTCTCGAACACTTCGATCTTGTCACCAGCTTTAACGTCGTTGTAGCTCTTAACGCCGATACCGCATTCCATGCCGGCACGCACTTCGGACATGTCGTCCTTGAAGCGACGCAGAGATTCCAACTCGCCTTCGAAGATAACCACGTCTTCACGCAGTACACGAATCGGACGGTTACGGTGCACAACACCTTCCAGCACCATACAGCCGGCAATAGCGCCGAACTTAGGTGAACGGAACACATCGCGAACTTCAGCAATACCGAGGATGTTCTCGCGAACATCGCTGCCAAGCATGCCGGTAAGGGCCTTTTTGACGTCATCGATAATGTCGTAGATCACGTTGTAATAACGCATATCCAGACCTTCCTGCTCGACGATCTTGCGTGCGCCAGCATCGGCACGGACGTTGAAACCGAAGATTACCGCGCTCGAAGCCAGTGCCAGGTTAGCGTCGCTCTCGGTGATACCACCGACACCGCCACCGATTACCCGTACCTGAACTTCGTCATTGCCCAGGCCGCCCAAGGCGCCTTGCAATGCTTCAAGGGAACCACGCACGTCAGACTTGAGGACGATATTAAGCGTCTTCTTCTCGGCCTGGCCCATGTTCTCGAAGATGTTCTCCAGCTTACCGGCATGCGCACGAGCCAGTTTGACTTCGCGGAACTTGCCTTGACGGAACAAGGCGATTTCGCGGGCCTTCTTCTCGTCAGCCAGCACGATCATCTCGTCGCCCGCTTCCGGGGTGCCATCCAGGCCGAGAATCTCAACCGGAATCGCCGGACCAGCTTCTTTGATCGGCTTGCCGTTCTCATCGAGCATGGCGCGGATACGACCGAAGTTCGAACCGACCAGAATCATGTCGCCTTGACGCAGCGTACCGTCTTGTACCAATACGGTAGCCACTGGGCCACGGCCCTTGTCCAAGCGCGACTCAACCACAACGCCACGGCCAGGAGCCGTTGGAGTGGCTTTCAGTTCGAGAACTTCGGCCTGCAACAGCACGGCTTCGAGCAGTTCGTCGACGCCAGTACCGACTTTCGCCGAGACCGAAACGAACGGCGTGTCGCCACCCCACTCTTCCGAAGTCACCCCGTGAACCGACAGTTCTGCACGGATGCGATCGAGATCGGCGCCCGGCTTGTCGATTTTGTTCACGGCAACCACCAGCGGCACACCAGCAGCCTTAGCATGCTGAACGGCTTCAATGGTCTGCGGCATTACGCCGTCATCGGCTGCAACTACCAGAATCACGATGTCGGTGGCCTTGGCACCACGGGCACGCATCGAGGTAAACGCGGCGTGACCCGGAGTATCGAGGAAGGTCACCATGCCACGCTCAGTTTCAACGTGGTAAGCACCGATATGCTGAGTGATACCACCGGCTTCACCGGCAGCCACCTTGGCGCGACGGATATAGTCGAGCAACGAGGTCTTACCATGGTCAACGTGACCCATGACCGTTACCACTGGGGCGCGGGTACTGGTAACACCGTCAAACTTGATCGACTCAGCCAACTGCTCTTCGAGCGCGTTGTCGCTGACCAGGGTCACTTTGTGGCCGAGTTCTTCAGCGATCAGCTGCGCAGTTTCCTGATCAAGGATCTGGTTGATGGTCACCGGGGTGCCCATCTTGAACATGAACTTGATCACTTCAGCGGCTTTAACCGACATCTGTTGCGACAAGTCGCCAACAGTGATGGTTTCGCCGATCGAAACTTCGCGGATTACCGGGCCGGTTGGGCTCTGGAAACCGTGCTGGTTACGCTTCTTCAGCTTGGTCTTGCCACGGCCACCACGACGGAAGCTGTCGCTTTCTTCGTCGGTAGTACGCGGTGCAACGCGAGGGGCCGGAGCCTTCTCTTTTTCTTTAACCGATGGACGATGGGCCGTGGTTTTACGGTCGCCACGGCGATCAGCGTCTTCGTTACGCGGCTTATCAGGGCGGCGCAGTTCGTCTTTTTTGCGTTCTTCAACCGGCGCAGCAGCAACTACCGGCGCAGGTGCGGCGGCGGCAACAGGTGCCGAAGCCACTGGCGCAGCAGCCGG
>JAIERD010000002.1 GCA_019747155.1 Pseudomonadaceae bacterium | reverse complement strand
ATCCGGCCGGTGAAGAAATCCTGGTGCTGGAGGGCACCTTTGTCGACGAGTACGGCGTCTATCCGGCGGGCACTTGGCTGAAGAATCCACCGGGTAGCCAGCACGCGCCGTCCAGTCCTGAGGGGTGCCTGCTGTTGGTCAAACTCTGTCACCTGACAGCCGATGAGCAAAGCCGCATCTGCATCGACACTCGCAGCGCCGCCTGGCAACCGGGGTTAGTCGATGGCCTCAGGGTGTTGCCGCTCGACGGTGTGGGCAGCACCCATACGGCCCTGGTGCGTTGGGCACCGGGCACCCAATTCAGCGCTCATCGGCACTTTGGCGGTGAGGAGATTTTGGTGCTGGAAGGCACCTTTCAGGACGAGTTTGCCGACTATCCTGCCGGCACCTGGCTGCGCAATCCACATGGATCAAGCCATAGGCCGTTCTCCACTGACGGCTGCTTGATCTATGTGAAAGTTGGCCACCTGCCTGTTTAGGACTATTCCAAACGGACGCGGTAGACCTCATTGAGCGGGATCAGCTTGGCGCGGGCCAGTTGCAGTGCGCTTTGCGTCAGCGGGCGCATGCCATCGGCAATGGCCTGTTGTTCGATCTTCTGCGCCGACACCGAAGGTTCAATCATCGCCCGCAGCGCCGGGCTAACTTCCAGCAGTTCATAGGCCGCCACCCGCCCGGCAAAGCCCAGGTTGCGGCAATGTTCGCAGCCGCTGCCGACATAAAATGGCTCCTCAAAGCTCAAGCCTAACGCGCTGCGCACATGCGTTGGCACCTCCTCGAGCACCAAGCAGTGCGGGCAATTGCGCCGTACTAAACGCTGCGCCAACACGCCGAGCAGGCTGGCATTGAGCAGGTAGGGCGCGATGCCAATTTCCAGCAAGCGGGTAATGGTAGTGGCGGCGCTGTTGGTGTGCAGCGTGCTCAGGACCAAGTGGCCGGTGAGGGCGCTTTCGGTGGCCATCATGGCGGTTTCTTGGTCGCGAATTTCGCCGACCATGATCACGTCCGGGTCATGGCGCAGGATGTGGCGCAGAGCACGGGCAAAGGTGAAACCGATTTGCGCTTTGACCTGAATCTGACGAATCCCATCGATTTGGTATTCGACCGGGTCTTCGACGGTGATGATGTTGACCCCGGTAGTTTTGATGTCATTCAGCGCCGCATACAGGGTGGTGCTTTTGCCTGAGCCGGTCGGGCCTGTGACCAACACAATGCCTTGGTTGTGGCTGATTAAGTCGCGAAAACGCTCGGCGTCATGGCCGCTAAAGCCAATCTGGTCGAGGCTTTTTAAGCTTTGTCGGGTGTCCAGAATACGGATCACCACGCTCTCGCCATGCACAGTGGGGATGACCGACAGGCGTAAATCGATGGTGCGGTCGGTCAGCTTGACCATGTGCCGGCCGTCCTGTGGCAAGCGCCGTTCGGCGATGTTCATGCCACCGATAATCTTGATCCGACTGACGATGGCGGCCAAGTTGCTGTGTTTGATCCGGCGGTTTTCGATCAGTACACCGTCGATGCGCAGCAGAATCACCAAGTCATGCTCGCCCGGCACCAGGTGAATATCCGAGGCGCGGCGGCTAATCGCTTCCTCCAGCAGGGCATCGACAAAACGCACCGTGGGCTTGTCTTCGGACAGTTGCTTAATGCGATGCAGGCTCAGTGATTGTTCGGCCGTTTCGTTTTCTGGCAGCTGCTCGGCGGTGGCGCCGCCATAGCTGCGATTGATCGCCTGCTCCACATCCAAGGTGCTGGCTAGCACTGTCTCGACGCTCTTGCCGGTGACAAAACCAAGCAGGTTCAATAACTCGCAATGTGTCGGATCGGCCGAGGCGACAATCAGGCGTTCACCATCGAGCATCAGCGGCATGACCAAATAGCGTCGGGCCAAGCTCTCAGGCAGCAACTTGAGCACGGCGGGCTGAATGTCGAAATTCTCCAGGCTGACCTGGGCGATGCCCAACTGCTGCGCCAAAATCAGGTTTAGCCGTTCGGCGCTGATCATCTGCAGCTCTAGCAACACTTGGCCAAGGCGGCCGAAATCTGGATGCTCATGCTGGTAGCTGAGGGCTTTTTCTAACTGCGCCGGTGTTAATACGTGGCTTTCGAGCAGTAAGGTACCCAGTGAAACCCCGAGTGGTGTCAGGCAGGGGTGGTCTTGTAAATAATGCTGAAGCTCACTGCTGTTTTTCAGTGTGAGGGACATCGTGCCAGCCTCGAATGATCTTTCGATCAGTGTATCTGGCGGCACAATGCCATTATTGCGCTGGGTCAGTGCGGGTGGGTTTAGCGCAGCACGTCGCGCATGATTTCGCGGACTATCCCGGTGGTGATGTTGATCAGCGCGGCATCGCTGCCGACCTGGCGCCATTCGTAGCCTTGGTAGTAGGGCAGCTGACGGACAAAGTCGGGGTCGAGCTTTTTCGCGATACCGGGTGGCAAGGGTTTGCCACGGGCCAGATTTTTGCGAATGCCGGGCGGCAGTGCGTCTACCTGACCGTATTGGCCGCTGTGGTCAGTGAAAATCCGCAAAATTCTGTCCAAATCATCGTCGTAACGCTGCTGGAAATGCTCATCGTCGTCGTAGTTGCCATGGCTGGTATTGGTGGCTTTGTTGTTGTTTTGCGCTTTCGAGTTATTGCTTTGGCTGTTGTTCGCTTTGCCGTTCTGGCCGTTGCCTTGATTGTTTTTGCCGTTGCCGGGGTCGGCCAATAGCATGCTGCTGCTTAGCAACGCGGCCAGGCAGGTAGCACCGAGCAGTGAGTGACGGGTGATGAGCATGGTGTGACTCCTTGGGCGGGCTGGACCTTAACTAGGCTCTGTACCCGTTATGAGTTGGAGAGCGATTTTGTAGGGTGGGCTTCAGCCCACCGCAGCTCGCTAAGGGGTTTGGTGGGCTGAAGCCCACCCTAGGTTTTGCGGCCAACAGTTAACCGGTACAGAGCTTTAATCTAGGTTATGTCAGGATATTTAAGCAGTTTAGTGGCTCCCAGCCTTGCCGTTTAGGCAGAAATCCCCGGCCTCGCAGCGGCATCCGGGTTATCCTATGCAGTTGATTCTGTGATTTTTTTGAGGTGTTGCCCGTGTTTGCCCAATTCGCCCTGCATGAACGTCTGCTGAAAGCCGTGGCCGAGCTTAAATTTGTCCAGCCAACCCCGGTACAAGCAGCGGCCATTGGCCCGGCGCTGGAAGGACGCGACCTGCGGGTGACGGCGAAAACCGGCAGCGGCAAAACCGCCGCCTTCGTCCTGCCGCTGCTCAATCGGTTGATGGGCCCATCGATGCAACGCGTGACCATTCGCGCGCTGATTTTGCTGCCGACCCGTGAGTTGGCCCAGCAAACCCTGAAGGAAGTTGAGCGGTTTTCCCAGTTCACCTTTATCAAATCCGGGATCATCACCGGCGGTGAAGACTTCAAAGTCCAGGCGGCCATGCTGCGCAAGGTACCGGACATTCTGATCGGCACCCCGGGGCGGATGCTCGAGCAGTTGAACGCTGGCAATCTGAAACTTAATGACGTCGAAGTGCTGATCCTCGATGAAGCCGACCGCATGCTCGACATGGGCTTTGCCGAAGACGTGCAGCGGCTGGCCGGCGAGTGCTG
>JAIERD010000311.1 GCA_019747155.1 Pseudomonadaceae bacterium | reverse complement strand
GCATTGGGCAGTTCCGCATTGGCAGGGTGGCGAGCAGGTTATGCATCGGGCAATTACGCATTGGCAGGGTGGCGTAGGGTGGGCAACCGCGAAGCGTTGCCCACCAATAATGGATGGCGTTTCTCCCATCCAGCATCAGGGTTAATCCAGCAACGACAGCGTCACCGGACTCAGGTGATTGTCTTCCACCCGCAGTTGCAACTCGCCTTCGCCGAGCTTGGCGCGCAGCCGCTGACCCGGTTGGGTTTGCGCTGCGCGATGAATGGCGCGGCCCTGGTCATCGAGCAAGATGCTGTAACCACGGCTAAGGGTGGCCAGCGGGCTGACGGCGTTGAGGGTCTGCACCTGGCTGTGCAATTGCAGTTGCCGGGCTTTTAAACCTTCACGCATGGCCCGTGGCAGACGTTCGGCCAGGCTGTCCAGACGCAGGCGCAACAGCGCCAAACTGCGGCCCGGATGTTGCGCCGCCAGGCGGGCAGCGAAGCGCGCTAGACGCTCATGCTGTTGCTTGAACTGCTGCTCATAGGCGCGGCGCAGCCGCATGTCCAGGTCATCCAGGCGCTGGGCCTGTTGGCGCAAGCGTTCGCCGGGATGGCGCAGTCGTACGCGCAGACCCTCCAGGCGCATGCGTTCACGGCCCAGGCGTTCCTGCATGCGCAGCAGTAGCCGGCGTTGCAGACTGCTCAGGCGTTGCACCAGCTCGCTGTTGTCGGGTGCCAACAGTTCGGCGGCGGCGGACGGCGTGGGCGCACGGACGTCGGCGACAAAGTCGCAAATGGTCACGTCGGTTTCATGGCCGACGGCGCTGACAATCGGCGTGCGGCAGGCGGCCACGGCGCGCACCAGTGGCTCCTCGTTAAAGCACCACAAATCCTCCAGCGAGCCGCCGCCCCGGGCCAGTATCAGCGCATCGAAGCCAAAGCTGTCGGCCATTTTTAGCGCGCGGATGATTTGCGCGGTAGCGTCGCGGCCCTGCACAGCGGTGGGGATCAGCGTCAGCTGGACCTGCGGCGCGCGGCGGCGAAACACGCTGATGATGTCGCGAATCACCGCGCCGGTCGGCGAGCTGATAATGCCGATACGTCGCGGATGAGCCGGCAGCGCTTGCTTGCGCTCGCTGGCGAACAAGCCTTCGGCGCTGAGTTTGGCTTTCAGCGCATCGAAGGCCAAACGCAGCGCACCGTCGCCGGCCGGCTCGACGCTGTCGAGAATCAGCTGATAGTCGCCACGTCCTTCAAATAACGAGACTTTGCCGCGCACCGTCACCGCCAGGCCGTCACGCAGCGCCTCACGGACCCGCGCCGCGCTCTGCCGGAACAGCGCGCAACGCACCTGGGCTTGCTGATCTTTGAGGGTGAAATAGACATGGCCGGAGGCCGGCTTGGAGAGGTTGGAGATTTCCCCAGACACCCACACCTGGGCGAATACGTCTTCCAGCAAGCCGCGCGCGCGGCCATTGAGCTGGCTGACAGTTAAAACCTCACGGTCGAGGTTGAGGCGCTGGAATGGGTCTTTGATCATGGTCGACAGCATAAAGGCTTTGCTCGATTGGCCAAAGGCCGCTGTCCACTATGCTGATGATTAACGCGCAGTTATCAATACTTGACCGCAGGGCTGTCGGCTTTAAGCTGCGCAACTTTTCAAACTGAACAAGGGGCGAGCCATGATCAATATGCAGAGCATTATCGTGCCGCAGATCTCCACCTATCCGGCGCCAGAGGCGCGGGCCCGCAAGGTGTTGGCGTGGTTAACCGCGCAGCAGATTGTCGATGAGCAGTTAACCACCTGCGCCCTGGGCGGCAATCGCATGGGCTACGGGATTGCGCAAGGCGCACGGCAAGTGATGGATATGGATGTTGCGCCGGACGACTGCCTGCCCTTTGGGCGCAGCGTGCATGGCTTGGAAATCGTCACCCAGCGCTGCATCTTCACGCCCGAGCAGGGCTTTGAAAAACGCGCGCGCTGCCCCGAGTGCCGCAAGCAGGTCGGTGAAGTGTTGCTGGAAAGCCTGGAAAGCTGGATGCCGGGCGAGACGGAAAACTTCATCTGCCCCCATTGCGACCACGAGGACGACATCAACGCCTTTCCCTTTACCCAGCCGTGCGGGTTCTCCAATCTGGGGTTTATCTTCAATAACTGGAACGGTCAGTACTTCAAACAAAGCTTTCTTGACGAGTTTGCCGAGCGCCTGGGCCGGCCGGTCTCGCTGGTGCAGGTAAAGCTTTAAACGCTGGCAATATCTGTCGAGTAGGCTGGGCTGTAGTCCACCAAGGGTTTGTGCCGCGCGGCGGTGGGCTGAAGCCCACCCTACGAAACTGTCGCGACCTAGGTGGTTTTCGGCTGCCGACCAATATTGGCGAATACTTTGCATTGAGCCAAAGGGGCTGGATAGGTATACTGGCGCGCTTCCTTTTCCCGCTCGGGAGCCCCCGCATGCTGCGTATCAGCCAAGAAGCTCTGACCTTTGATGATGTCCTGTTAATCCCCGGTTATTCCGAGGTTTTGCCCAAGGACGTTAGTCTCAAGACCCGCCTGACTCGTGGTATCGAGCTGAACATTCCGCTGATCTCTGCGGCGATGGACACCGTCACCGAAGCGCGCTTGGCGATTGCCATGGCGCAAGAAGGCGGCATCGGCATCATCCACAAGAACATGACCATCGAGCAGCAAGCGGCCGAAGTGCGCAAGGTCAAAAAATACGAAGCCGGAGTTGTTAAAGACCCGATCTGTATTCAAGCCGACGCCAGCGTGCGTGATCTGCTCGAGCTGACCCGTCTGCACAACATCTCTGGCGTACCGGTGCTGAGCAAGGGCGACCTGGTTGGCATAGTCACCTCCCGCGATGTGCGTTTTGAGAATCGTCTCGACGCCCAAGTCCGCGATGTGATGACCCCTAAAGAGCGGCTGGTCACCGTCGGTGAAGGCGCCGACAAAGACACCGTGCGCGAACTGCTGCACAAGCACCGCATCGAGCGCGTGCTGATCGTCGATGCCGAGTTCAACCTCAAAGGCATGATGACGGTTAACGACATCGAAAAAGCCAAAGCCTATCCGCTGGCCAGCAAAGATGACCAAGGTCGTCTGCGCGTTGGCGCGGCTGTGGGCACCGGTGCCGATACCGAAGATCGCGTGGCTGCCCTGGTAGCTGCCGGCGCCGATGTGGTGGTGGTCGACACTGCTCACGGTCACTCCAAGGGTGTGATCGACCGCGTGCGTTGGGTTAAGCAGACCTTCCCGCAAATCCAGGTGATTGGCGGCAACATCGCCACTGGCGAAGCGGCTAAAGCCTTGGCTGACGCTGGCGCCGATGGCGTGAAAGTTGGCATCGGCCCAGGCTCGATCTGCACCACGCGGATCGTCGCCGGTGTTGGTGTTCCGCAAATTTCTGCTGTGGCCAACGTTGCTGCTGCGCTGGCGGGTACCGGTGTACCGCTGATTGCCGACGGTGGCATTCGCTTCTCCGGTGACCTGTCCAAGGCCATCGTCGCTGGCGCCTCGTGCGTGATGATCGGCTCGATGCTGGCCGGCACTGAAGAAGCACCGGGCGAAGTTGAATTGTTCCAAGGTCGCTCGTACAAAGCCTAC
>JAIERD010000539.1 GCA_019747155.1 Pseudomonadaceae bacterium | reverse complement strand
ACCGAGCCAGCGGGCGATGTTGGGGAACATCACCACCCAGCGTTGCAGCGTGGCGGCACCGCCTGCCAGGCGTTCCATCAGCGGGTTCAGTACCGGCAGCAAGGCCTGGCCGAAAGCGATGCGCACGGACTCCACCGCACTGCCGAAGCGTTCCCACGGATCGACCATGGCCTGGGCCATTTTCTCGGCCTGCTCCATGCCCTTGACCTTGCCCAGCTGCTCCATGTTGCCGGCCAAGCCTGCGGTGTCGGCCATCAGCAGCTTGATCAGGCCCACCGCCTCGTCGGATCCGAAAGCCTTTTTCAGCTCGTCGGATTCGGCCACGGTCAAGGTGTCGCCGAACTTCCCTTTCAGCTTGTCGAGAATATCCAGCATGGGCAGCATGCGGCCCTGGCTGTCGGTGAACGACAGCCCCAGCTTGTCCTGGGCCGCGCCTACGCCGGCCAGGAACGATTTGTACTTGGTGCCCGCTTCGGCACCGCCCATGGTGGCCTGCAGGGTGCCCAGGATGGCCACCTGCTCGGACAGCCCGATACCCGCCGACGTGGCGTTGGCACCCACGGCGGTGAATGCGTCGCTCATCTGCTGGCCTGTCGTCTTGAACATCTGCACCGCCAGCGCCGTCTGGCCTGCCAGGTTCTCCACCCATTCCGCTTTGCCCATGGCATCGGCTTGGTTCTTGAAGATCCCGTACATGGTGCCCACGTAGCTGGTCACCGTGGCGGCGTCGGCCTTGGTGGCCTTGGCCAGGACGTTGGAAGCGTTGGTGAATGCCGACAGCTGACTGCCGGTGAGGCCCGCGATGGCGCTTTGAATGTCGTAGGCCGAACGGACAAACGCCTGGGCGTTCTCGCCGTAGGCCACTGAGAATTCCAGCGACTTGCGGTTGAGTTCGTCCAGCGCTTCCTCGGCTACGCCCAGTGACTTCACTTCACCCAGTGCGCGCTGCTGATCCAGCGCCGGGGCCATGGCTTCCTGCAGGGCGTAGGCCGTACCGACCACGCCAGCCACGCCCGCACCCATTTGCACAAAGCCGGTTTTGCCGACCTCGGCCACGTCCATCAGCTGCTTGCTGACCTTCGCGGCAGGCGCTGTCACCTGATCGACAAGGCGCAGGATAAAGTCCAGATGGCTGGTGGCGGCTGCGGTCATGTGGTGCCTGCTGTGGTTAGCCGTTCAGCGCCTTGGCGATGCCGTTTGCTACGGCAATCTCCATGCGGCGCCAGTGTTCTTCCTCCAGCCACTTGGCGGTGCCCAGGTTGTCTGCCGTGGGCTGTGCGCCAGGTAGCCAGCGTTCGACCAGGGCCATTAACTGGCCCAGGCCGTCTTCGGTCAGTCGGTCAGCGCGGGCGAGCGCTTTTTTACGGTCACTTCAACGTCCGGTGCGTACTCTTCCAGCAGCGCGCCGGCCACTTTCATGGTCAGCATCGGGTTGGCCAGCAGCGGGCGCAGGGTGGCCAGTTGTTCCGGCTCCACGGTGGTGGTCAGCAGGTTGTTGGACGGGGCCACCTTGTTGTTCTGCGTGATGGCGTTGAAGTACTTCGTCACGTCGGCCGGGGTCAGGTTGAAGGTGAATTCCTTGTCACCGATTTCCAGCGCAATAGGGGTGCGTTCGCTCATGATCTTTTCCGTTGTGGTGGTTGGTTAAAAAGGTGTTCCAGGCGCTGTTCCAGCCGGTCTTCCAGCTTCTCCATGGCCTTGTCGATGTACTCCGCACGCACGTAGCGTTCAGCCACTTCAATGCGGAATTCGAGGTGTTCGCGGCGCGCAGCGCTGACTTGCTTGAACAGGTAAACCTGAAAGCCCACCACGCCAGTCAGCACCGCGTTGATCAGCATCAGCAGCACGCTGACGGTTGTGGCGGATAGCTCCATTACTTGCTCCATTTCCCACGGCCGCCGATGCGGACTGCGCACCACATGAGCCAAGCCAGGGGCTTGTGCATGCCTTCCTCCAGCAGGGCTTCGTAGAAAATCCGGTCAGCCTCTGCCTTGGTGTAAAGGTGCGTCAGGTCGGTGTAGATGTAGTCATGCACCACGGCGGGCCGGCGCGCGTCTTCGTGATCGCGCGGCACGATGCGCCAGGCGAAGCGCGGCACGCTGGCCAGGTCGGTGCGGTAGCCAACGGGCACAATTACCCGGCGGCGGGCCTTGGTGACGTAGAACAGCGGGCGGATCACCTCCCACTGTTCCTGCCCCGCGTGGTGGCGCAGCTCCAGATCACTTCCAAAGGGCATCGGCGGCACACTCCACGCGGATCTTGTTCGGTGCGGTGCTGGCGGCGATGGTGTGGCGCAGTACCGCGCGGCTAGCCTTCGGCGTGTCGCAGTAGCGCTGCACCAGGCTGCCGGCTGCAGCGCCCACAGTGTTGGCGGTGCTGCAGGCGCTCAGTGTGTAGATGCAGGCCCCGCACAAGGCGACCAGCAGCAGCGAGTCGACAGTGGATCGGCGCATGTCAGTAGCTCCAGATCATCGGGCTGGGCAGGCGTCCGCCTGCAGGCGCGGTGCCCAGGTGAATGAATCGCGCGGCACCTTTCTGGCTGATGCCCACGCGGGTGAATTTCAGGGTCAGGGCCAGGCGCAGGATCTGCAGCGCATCGGCACCACGGCAGGCAATGTCCACGGCCATGCCGGTGGTGTGCTCGCCCGGTTCGCGCTTCTTCGCCTCCACTGGGTGGCGCGGGCAGCGGTAGGCGCTGCTCAGCGCCATGGGCTTGCCGTACAGCGTGCGCAGCTGCTGCAGCTCAGCCATAAAGGCCGGATCCATCTCGCTGCCATCGCTGCCACATTTGCCGCACTTGCAGCGCAATTCGGCGTAGGTGAAGTTCGGCCAGGGGCTCGTCTTCATCGGCGGGTTCCTTTCTCGAAAGTGGTCTGGCATGGCACGCAACGGGTCACCCCACCCAGCGCTTGGCGGGGATCTCGTCGCCGCATTCGGCGCACTCGGGCAGGCTCGGGCCGGCAGGCTTGGCGCTGGCGAGCTGGGCGGCCAGGGCGCGTTCCAGTTCCAGTTCCTAGCGTTCCAGCGCCCGGTCTACCCAGTCAGCCATCAGCGCAGGCCCTCGATCTCGCTAGCGTCGAGGTACGGCACGCCGTTGATGCGGATAAAGTCCGGGCTGGTGACGTCGAACGGCACCTTGTGGGTGGTCTTGCTGCCGCCCTTGGGGTCGATATCCAGCAGGCTGGACACTTTCAGCTTGCAGCCGAAGGCCTCCACGCGCAGTTCGTCCTCGCCAGCCTTGGCAAAAAACACTGTGTCGAACGGTTCCAGCTTGCGGAAGCTGCCAGCGCGGCGTGCCGCCTCGATCAGCAGCGACAGGTTGGAGCTGTCCAGCTCGAACTCGCCGCTGGCGGAAACGTCGCCATCCACGTGGCCATCGGGTACGCCGCCGGTCTGCGCCACTGCGGTGTTGTCGGTGATATCCAGGGTTGCTTTCTCGATATGCACCTGGATATCGCCCAGGTTCACGTCGAAGTTCATGCCGCCAATTCGGGCCATGTGGGTTTACTCCTCGTCGTCCTGGGAAAGATCCAGGGCAATGTTTGCGGTCAGGTCTTTGGGGCAGTTGAACGGGCGCAGCTTGA
>JAIERD010000332.1 GCA_019747155.1 Pseudomonadaceae bacterium | reverse complement strand
GCATGGTCTTAGCTCCCTCGTCGTTATCGTAGTCGAAGCTAATAAAAACGCGTTTCTTTGTGGCCATAACTTACTCCATAATTAACTTGCGTGAACAGAAACAGAAAATTAAGACGCCAGCGATAAGGCAAATTGGCGCCAGTGTCACGCTAAACTACTAGTTAGCTCCACTTTATGATTTGGGGGGCTTAACTTGCGGCATTTTAGGAGGGTTCTTGGCTGGTTGTAACCCTCTCTCCTCAGTAAGTGGGACGGACTTTTGATGCTCTGCTGATGACGGTTTCTTATCTCTTGACATGTAGCCTCCTACGCTGGGTAGAAATTAGTTAAATAGTCGTTGGCTGATGCTTCAGCCATTGCATGTAGCTTTCCGTCCGCGGGTATTGTTACTTGTATGTGCTTCTTTAGAGATTTTTGTTTTGCTGCTCTGACTTCAAATCTTGCCTTGTTTATTTCGGCGGCTGTTAATTTTCCTTCTGCGATTGCGTGCCACTTAAACTCCGCTCGAATCATGAGTTCCTCTAACTCGTGAAGAAGAGATGAATAAGCCTTAATGCGCCCCTTATAAGGAAGGAAAGGGTTAATCGCAGAAACCACTTGCGATAATGCAATAATGCTTGCCCATACCCAAGATAGATCCTTCCATACTACCCACGCACCAATACTTGAGCTTGATGCAATGGCAAGTAGCATTTTCAATAAGCGGTCTGCCCCTTCGGCTCTTTCGAGCTGCAGCTCTATAAAACCAATATGAGTTTTTAGCTGATATATCTCTTTCCAGTATTGCTCTTGAACCATGCTTGAAGCCTCTAAGGGTGCTAACTATAAGCAGACACTACCTGGTGCGTTTTAAGGCATTATGCGATGGGTAATATGACGGCCTGCTCTGGAATAGAGGGGGCGAAGGGGGGGCGTGGATTAAATGCACTATTCCTGCAGTTCCCTTAGCTGGCGGTGTTCAGGCTTGCGTAAGGCTAACCTCGGAGAGATTCGCTCACAATCCCTATCTCACAGATCTAAAATGACCGACGGCTATTGGCCGATTCTGTTGAAAAAGTCCCGTCGCGATTTTTGTTCCTCTCCAGACCATCAAACCTGCGCGACAATGTTTTTAAACAGCCTCGGTAGGTAACCGCAATCTTCGTGGTGCTCTCAATATGCAGTGGCAGACAAAAGTCATGTCTTCCCGGTGTGCACGACGTCCCACAAGCGCTAGTGCGCTGAGGTAAGCCCCGCTGTCGGCTTGTGAAGATTTTGTCTGGGCAGAGTCCGGTAGGCGCGGATTTCAGATGGGCATAGGTGTTGTCTGATATCGGCTAATCGCTGATCATGTGCCCCAGATTTAACGGTGCACGATTTGCGCTCAGTTTGAGATGTAAAGTTTTCCAGCCAAGAATGGCCTAATCTTTACGCTTTTCTTTACTTTTATGTTGTGGCTTTCAGGGGTGATCGTATGAAGACTATTGATTTTGCTGGTGATTCGCTCTCTAGCCCGTCACTCTCGATACCTGTTTTGTATTCACAACCGTTTTAAGTACGGAGCCTCCTCGCTATGCGTATGCGTATCATGCTTCTGGGCGGCGGCAATGCCCTCGGCCAGGCGCTGATTCGTCAAGGCGCCAAGGATGACATTGGCTTCCTGGCGCCGCGCCCACCGCAGGCAGGCTGGGACCCGGCCAGTTTGACCCAGTTGATTGATGACACCCGCCCGGATGCTTTGATAAATCTGGCCTATTACTTCGACTGGTTTCAGGCCGAGACCTTCAGTGAGGCGCGCTTTGTGCTGCAAGAACGCGCCGTCGAGCGGCTTGCCGAGCTGTGTCAGCACCACGCTATTTTGCTTCTGCAACCGTCCAGCTATCGGGTGTTTGATGGCGCACGCGCCACCGCCTATAGCGAGAAAGACGAGCCATTACCGCTGGGTGCGCGCGGCCAGGCGCTGTGGCGGATGGAGCAGAGCGTGCGCGCCTCTTGCCCGCGGCATGTGTTGCTGCGTTTTGGTTGGTTGTTGGACGACAGTGACAACGGCTTGCTGGGGCGTTTTCTGCACCGCGCCGCCGCTGATGACGAACTGTTGCTGGCCGATGATCGACGCGGTAACCCAACCCCGGTGGACGATGCCGCGCGGGTGATTCTGGCCGTGCTCAAACAGCTTGATTGCCAGACGCCGCTGTGGGGCACTTACCATTACGGTGGCCAGGAGGCGACCACGGCGCTGGCTCTGGGTCAGGCGGTATTGAGTGAGGCGCGTAACTTTCGCGGGCAATTGCTCGAGGGCGTGACCCCGCAAGCACACGCCGCTCGGCCAGATGCGGCCGATGAACCGCAGCATGCGGTGCTGTCCTGCAAGAAAATCTTGCATACCTTTGGAATTAAACCCCGCGCCTGGCGCAGCGGCCTACCTGAATTACTCGAGCGCTATTACCGACATGTCTAATTCTCCCGTATTGATCACCGGCGGCGCCGGTTTTATTGGCTCGCATCTGGTCGACGCACTGCTGGCCAAGGGCTATGCCGTGCGGGTGCTGGATAATCTGTCGACTGGTAAACCGAGCAATTTGCCGCTGAGCAATCCGCAGCTTGAGCTGATTGAGGGCGACGTTGCCGATGCGGCGTTAGTGGCGCGCTGCATGCTTGGTTGTCGGGCGGTGGCGCATCTGGCGGCGGTGGCGTCGGTGCAAGCCTCGGTCGACGACCCGGTCAGCACTCACCAGAGCAACTTCGTAGGCACCTTGAATGTCTGCGAGGCGATGCGTGAGCAAGGCGTCAAACGCATCGTGTTTGCCTCCAGCGCAGCGGTGTATGGCAACAATGGCGAAGGCCAGGCGATTGACGAAGACACTCCCAAAGCGCCGCTGACTCCCTATGCGGCGGACAAGCTGGCCAGTGAGTACTACCTCGACTTTTACCGCCGCCAGCACGGGCTGGAACCGGCCGTTTTTCGCTTTTTTAATATCTTTGGCCCGCGTCAAGATCCGTCGTCACCCTATTCCGGAGTGATCAGTATCTTCACCGAGCGCGCCCAGCAAGGTCTGCCGATTAACGTGTTTGGCGATGGCGAGCAGACCCGCGATTTCGTCTATGTCGGCGATCTGGTGGCGGTGTTGTTGCAAGCGCTAGAGCTGCCAGAAATCGCGGTTGGTGCAACCAATCTGGGTTTGGGCCAAGTCACCACGCTTAAGCAATTGCTGGCGGAAATATCCGGCGTGTTAGGCGGTCTGCCTACCGTCAGTTATGTGGCGGCGCGGGCCGGTGATATTCGCCATTCGCGGGCCAATAACCAGCGTTTGCTGAGCCGTTATCAGTTCCCGCAGCCTACGCCGATGGCCGTTGGTTTGGCGCGTTTACTGGGGCGTGAATAGCTGTAGTGGTTGTTTTCGTTAAACAAGAAAGGCGCCCGAGGGCGCCTTTCTTGTTGGGGCGGTAAGCGCGGAGTTGAGGCCGCGCGGCTCGCTTTAGAACTTGTAGCCGAGACCAACCATGTAAACCCAAGGATCGTAAGCGCTCCATAAACCGCGTCCGTCAGGACAAGGACTGTTTTCAGGATGGCGAAGCTGGCGAGCAGTTCCA
>JAIERD010000219.1 GCA_019747155.1 Pseudomonadaceae bacterium | reverse complement strand
GAAGCGCGGACCTTCGATCCAGCGCGCCTATGCCTTGACGCTGAGCGAGCACGAGCGTTTGCCGCGCCCGCTGCGCTGCCCAGTCCGCTACCGGTTTAAGAGCGTCGGTTGCCCGCTTTCGGGCAACCGACACCGCCGTTAACGCCGTACCTGTTTCAGCGTCTCGGCTATCAAGAACGCCAGTTCCAGCGACTGGTCGGCGTTCATCCGGGGATCGCAGTGGGTGTGGTAGCGGTCGGCCAGGCCGGCTTCGCTGATTGGCCGGGCGCCGCCGATGCATTCGGTGACGTTCTGCCCGGTCATTTCGATATGGATGCCGCCGGCGTAGCTGCCCTCGGCCTGATGCACGGCGAAGAACTGCTTCACCTCGGCAAGGATCTGCGCAAAGTCGCGGGTCTTGTAGCCGCTGCTGGCCTTGATAGTGTTGCCGTGCATCGGGTCGCAACTCCACAGCACTTGGCGGCCTTCGGCTTGTACGGTTTGGATCAGCCGTGGCAGGCCGGCTTCGACCTTGCCGGCGCCCATTCGCACGATCAAATTGAGGCGGCCAGGATCGTTGTCCGGATTGAGGATGTCGATCAGGCGAATTAAATCTTCGCTGTTCATGCTCGGGCCGACTTTGACCCCGATTGGGTTACCGACGCCGCGCAAGAATTCGACGTGGGCGCCGTCCAGCTGACGGGTGCGGTCGCCGATCCAGAGCATGTGCGCCGAGCAATCGTAGTAACCGCCGGTGAGGCTGTCTTTACGCACGAAGGCTTGCTCGTAGTTGAGCAGCAAGGCCTCGTGAGCGGTGAAGAAACTGGTCTCACGCAGTTGCGGCGAGGCATCCATGCCGCAGGCGCGCATAAAGGCCAGGGTTTCGTCGATGCGGTTGGCCAGTTGGCTGTACTTCTCGCCCAGCGCCGAATTGGCGATGAAGTCGAGGTTCCACTGGTGGACCTGATGCAAATCGGCGAAACCGCCCTGGGCAAAGGCGCGCAGCAGATTCAGCGATGCGGTGGACTGGTGGTAGGCCTGCAGCAGGCGCTCGGGGTCGGGCACGCGGCTACTGGAGTTGAAGTCGATGCCGTTGACGATGTCGCCACGGTAGGCGGGCAGGGTCACGCCGTCGATGGTTTCATCGTTGGCCGAGCGCGGCTTGGCGAACTGGCCGGCCATCCGGCCGACTTTCACCACCGGGCAGCCGGCGGCGAAGGTCATCACAATCGCCATCTGCAGCAGCACCTTGAAGGTGTCGCGAATTTTCAGGGTGGAGAACTCGGCAAAGCTCTCGGCGCAATCGCCGCCTTGCAGCAAAAACGCGCGGCCCTGGGTGACCTCGGCAAACTGACGACGCAACTCGCGGGCTTCCCCGGCAAATACCAGCGGCGGATAGCTGGCGAGCTTTTGCTCAACTTCCAGCAGGTGCGCGGCATTCGGGTAGATGGGTTGTTGCTGGATAGGTTTGGCTCTCCAGCTTTCAGGGCTCCAGGCTTGCGACATCAGGGTTCTCGGTAATTTAAGAGGATCAGGCGGGCATGGTAACCGATGAGAGGGGCGGTTCAAGCCAGTCGCGGCCGGCTAATCAGTGCGCAGGTAGGGTTTTGTCGGCGCTCGTATTGGCTCTGGCGCGTGGCGGCTGGATTTAACGCGTGACCCAGGCTGCGCTATTCCGGGACAATCGGCGTTTTAGTATTGATGCCTAGGTCGGACAGCTAATGCAGAAGGGCGAGTTGGAAGAGTTGCAGGTGATCGCCGAAGTGGCCGATGCGTTTGGGGTTATTCGTGTGGTCGAAATGGGCTGCTACCGCTTCTTGGAGTTTGGCGACTCGATCGAGCAAAGCTGCGTCTTCAATGGCGACCCCAGTTGGCTGGAGTACGACTACACCCGCGCCATGCTGCTCGGGGCGCTGTGCCATGCGGCGCCTGAGAGTGCGCTGTTTCTGGGGCTGGGCGCGGGCAATCTGACTCAGGCCTGCCTGAAGTTTCTGCCGCTGGATGATGTCGAGGTGATCGAGCTGCGCCCCGAGGTACCGCGCCTGGCCATGGAATACCTGGGCTTGGCCGATGATCCGCGGCTGACCATCCGCATTGGTGATGCCCTGGATTTGCTCGATAGCGCGGAAAATGCCGACCTGATATTTCTCGACTTATATACCGACACCGGCCCGGGCGTTGGCCATCTGGCCTGGAAGTTTCTCGAGAACTGCCAAAAGAAACTCAATCCGGGCGGCTGGTTGATTATTAACCAGTGGGCCGCCAATGACGGCAAGCCGCTCGGTGCCGCGCTGCTGCGCGGGCTCTATCACCGGCACTATTGGGAAGTGCCGGTGAAGGAGGGCAATGTGGTGTTGATCATTCCGGCCGACCTGAATCAGCAGCTGGATGTGCAACAGCTGCAGGCGCAAGACCTGCGCCTGGCGCCGCTGCTGGGTTATTCGCTGGCGTCCTTGCTGGCGGCGGTGCGGCCGGCTTCGTAACGTCCTTAATTGCCGCTGAACTTACCAGGGCGACGTTCGAGCATCGCCTGCACGCCTTCTTTGGCGTCATGGCTGTGCATCAGGCTGCGCATGGTCTCCGGCAAGCTGGCCGCCGCAGCATCCGCGCCTTCGCGCACCGTTTGTCGGGCCGAGGCGAGGGTGGCCTGCACTCCAAGCGGTGCTTGGGCGGCAATCCGCTCGGCCAGTAGCAGGGCGCGGGGCAGCAAGTCTTCACTGGCCACCACTTCTTGCACCAACCCTAAGCGATAGGCTTCGTGGGCGTCGAACTCATCGCCGGTCAGCAGCCAGCGCATGGCATTGCCCCAGCCGGCGGTTTGATACATGCGCAGCGTGGCGCCGCCGAACGGGAAGATGCCGCGTTGCACCTCCATCTGAGCGAAACGGGTGTTACTGGCGCAGAGGTTAATGTCCGAGGCCAGCATCAGCTCGATGCCGATGGTCAGGCAGTAGCCTTGCGCGGCCACTATCACCGGCTTGCTCACCCGTGGGCCGCCAAACACTCCCCAGGGGTCGCACGCCCCCGCCGGTACTTGCCAGCCGGCGGCGAGCACCGGGCCGATGTTGGCCAGGTCGAGGCCGGCGGTAAAGTGCTCGCCATGGGCAAATACCAAGGCCACGCGGGCCTCGTTGTTACGTTCAAACTCGCCATAGGCAAGGCATAGGTCATTGAGCAGGTCGAGGTCGAAGGCATTGCGCTTGGCGCGGCGATCGAGGCCGAGCAGCAGAATATGCCCGCGTAGTTCGCGGCTAACACGGCTGTTTGAGCTTTGCGTCATGGCTAAAATCCTTGCGTGGGAGGGGCGCCCGACGGGTATATCTCGTGCGTCATGGGTTGTTCAAGTGATTTCAGACCAGACCTGACCGACCACTCAGCGGATCTGACTAAATGGGTAGAAAATACCCACCTATAGATTGGATTCTCAGGTATAGTGCGCGCCGGCCTTTTGCGGGGCCGTGTTCAGGTAGTGCAATTTCACCGAGGTTAAACCCCGGCTGCATGTCCGCTTAGCGGGCTCTACTTGACGATTCATTCATCAATACGTTTTCGCAAATCCCCGCCGACAAAGCTGCCAGG
>JAIERD010000168.1 GCA_019747155.1 Pseudomonadaceae bacterium | reverse complement strand
ACGCATCCGGACTCCCGGAAGGTAAGAAGCGATCTACTCGCAAACTTCATAGAGGAAATGAGCCGCGCCGGTGAGCTTACCTCTTGGACTGTTGCTGTAATAGGTGGTGGCGTTGCCGGGCCTGAGAGCGTAGGAGGCCTTCCAATCAAACGCATGAAACGAACAAACAAATCTCCGGATTCTGAAGACAAGTATTCCATTGGCCGATTGCTCTCACCTCAGGACGAGGCATTGGATATCGATGAAAAAGCATGGAATGTCGCACTTGGGTGGACACAAAAGGAATGGAAGCCCGACCCAACCCGCTCAAGAAGCAAAGAGTTGCCTATCGCTCCCAGCGGCCCCTGCATTAGACGTATCCGTGGTTTTGGGAGCGAAACCGTAACCCCCACCCCTGAAAAAGGGCTGCTGCTGATATCACTTCTCGACCCGGAACAATCTGACCTCTCGGGAGTTGAAATCCCTGTCATTGCATTTGCTATCAGCTTTCCGTCGAGCAATGCAGGGAAGTCAGTGCCCTATATCGTCACAAACCTTCTATAGGAGCAGCAATATGGCGGCGCCGACTAGTACCGAAATCCTGGGTACCTGGAGGGCGCTTCCAGGGAATGGAGCAACCCTAGGCTGGAGATCCATTGATTTATTTCAGTCAGGCACCTGCAGAATAAAGGCAGCCCGACATGCTCCCGGAAATGAAGAAGCCATCCTGATTGGGTTTTCGAAAGCCAAGATGGCTCCAACCTCACAACTACCCCAGGGACAGGGGTTTCGCATGGAAAGGGCCGCACTTGGCGAGGCGGCTGGCGAATACCAATGGCTTGCATTGGTTCGACAATCTGCTGGCAGTCTTGAACTGTTTGCCGCTGTTGTAACGGATGTCTGCGGGCTTATTAACTCATCAGATAACTGCCCTGAGGAGCTGTTGTATCAGCGTCTCCTCGGAAGGGTACGAGGGTGGCAGGAGTTCATGCGCAAGGGCCGTGAAGGGCTTAGCGTTGAGGCCGAACTGGGGCTTGTAGGTGAGCTCTGCCTGCTGCGCAAGATTCTTGATGAATGCGTGCCACTTTTCTCTGCAGTTGATGGATGGAAAGGGCCGCTCGACGGACTGCATGACTTCCAACTGGGTGCCGGCGCAATCGAGGTCAAATCAACCATGGCTACAGAAGGCTTCCCAGTAAGGATTGCCTCTTTGGAACAAATGGATGACTCCCAGTGCCCACCACTCTTCCTTGCAGCGCTTCGTTTTGGTTCGAACGAGTCGGGGTTCACACTTCCCGAGTACGTATCGAATACTCGCCTACGCCTGGAGCCCGACCCTGCAGCGACAAAACTCTTCGAGCAGGCACTGCATGATGTCGGGTATTTGGATATGCAGGCCGAAACCTACACTCGTCGTTTTTCGCTCAGCGAAATCAGAATCCACCTCGTGGACTCGGATTTCCCAAGACTGACACCGTTCAACACCCCTACAGCTATTCGCCGAGCACAGTACGAACTCGACTTGGCATTGCTTTCGGTCGAAAACCACCCTCTTGCGGATGTGCTTGAACAACTCGGAGTCGTGTGATGGAACTTGTGGATTTTCTGCGAGAAACGCAGGCATCAATCAGAGAAGAAATCGAGAAAGATGTGGCTCCAGGTGCCGCACCGATTCCTGCAGAGGCAGTTTTCACCGAGCAGGTAATGGCACACATGGCGGAAGAGGGCATCACCTTCGAGCCGACTGTCTGTCATTACGAAGCGAAAGTTGGGGGCAGCATTGGCGGGAAAAGTGCGACCTATAAGGTCAGAATCAGTGGCTACTCGGTGTCCGAAACCACAGACGATAATGGCAACCCCGACAGACTCGATCTTTTTGTCAGCCTCTACAAGGCACTAGACGAAATCGAATTTCTCCCCGACCAAGAAGTAGGCAAGGCGGCCAAAGAAGGCCTGCAGTTCCTCAGATTTTGCGCAACCAGTCAGTTAGCCGGAAAGCTCGATGAAACCAATGACGCCTACGCCTTGGTAACGGAAGTCGAACGCATCTTCAAAACACTCGACAGCATCAGGATCTTCATAATTACTGACGCGCAGGTCAAAACAAGGAACTACGCTCCCCAAGATGTCGAAGGCAAACAAGTTCGACTTGAAGTCATGGATATTCAGCGGCTTTTTAACCACTGGCAACAAGGCCGACCGCGCGATGAGCTAGTAGTCAATTTCCAGGACCTTTGCGGGACAGCGTTACCAAGCGTATGGGTTCCTGGCTCAGGCGACGACGAGTATGACTACGCACTGACAGCGGTCCCAGGTGAGGCACTGCGTTTTCTCTACGAAAAGTACGGTCCACGCATCCTTGAGGCAAACGTACGTTCATTCCTAGGGGTAAGCAGCAAAGGAGTGAACAAGGGAATTCGCGATAGCCTCCGGAATAACCCCGACCGCTTCATGGCCTACAACAATGGCATCGTCATCGTAGCCGATGACGCAAAACTGGAGCGTGCTACAGATGGATCAATGGGCATACTGTGGCTCCAGGGTATGCAAATTGTTAACGGCGGACAGACGACTGCCTCCATCTACTTCGCCAAGAAGAAAAACCCCGAGATAGATCTGAGTAACGTACGAATTCCAGCCAAGATCATCGTGCTGCGAAATGGGCAGGGCGACGACGAAGAGCTGATCTCAAATATTTCTCGATATGCCAACAGCCAGAATGTTGTCAAGCAATCAGATCTTTCCGCCAACAAGCCTTTCCACCGTGAGCTGGAGAAGCTGTCCATGCGCACATATTGTCCGGATGGTGTGGGCCGCTGGTTCTACGAACGATCATCAGGAAGCTACAAGGTGATGCTGGAGAAGGAAGCGACAACACCTGTTCAAAAGAAAAAGCTGCAGGCAGCCATCCCTACATTCCGCAAGATCACCAAACCGGATCTAGCTAAATTTCTGCTCACATGGGATCAAAAACCCCATGTAGTTAGCTTGGGTAGTCAGAAGAACTTTCAGGCATTCATGGATGAGCTAAGCGAACGAGAGAGCGCGGGAGAGAATGTGATCCCGGATCAGGATCAATTCAAGGAAATGATTGCAAAAGTAATTCTCTTCAAAAGCGCTCAGAAGATTATCAGACCCTTATTCCCTGCATTCCAAGGCAATATCACGGTCTACACAATCTCTGTTCTGGCACTGAAAATGGGCAATCGCTTCAATTTCCATCGTATATGGCAGGAGCAAGCCATTTCACCGCAACTGCAAAGACAGCTGGCAACTTGGGCGCACGAAGTGAATGACGCACTCCACCGCGGCTCTGGCGGGAAAATGATTTCAGAATGGGCCAAGAAGCAAGAGTGCTGGTGGAAAGTGCGGGATACCCGTTACTCCGAGACACAGCCTGGAGTTCCTGAGTTTTCTTGAGCGAGCGCAACATTTGAGAGGGGAGTAATCCCCCATATCATCGCTCATAAGAACCAAAAATATCCCCCTGCAAGCCGCTGAACTGTTGGCGCTGATGGAAAATTGACCCACCCTGCCGATTGAAATTTGACCCAGGGCGGATTGCTGATTTTGTTA
>JAIERD010000556.1 GCA_019747155.1 Pseudomonadaceae bacterium | reverse complement strand
CATCACCGCGCGGCCGGCGTACCAACGCTCACGCGTGCCGAGTTTAAAGTGGCGTTGGTAACGCGCCTCCAACGCCTCGTTTAAACCGGCAACGCCGTATTCACCTTCGCGCTGGGCGGTGAGCAGGCGAAATTGATTAAAGGCGGCAAAGGCGCTAGTCGGTTCGGCGTTTTGCGCCACCTCTAGGTAGCCGGCGTAACCGTCTTCGATACGCTTAAGCAAGGCCTGCGGGGTTGGCGCGGCTTGCCAGTGCAGGTCGCTGCGACCTTCTTGCAGCAAACTCAGAGTGCCACGGGCATCGCCGGTGTTGATCCGCCGCGCCAGCTCGCCGATGCCGCTGTCGGCAGCAAAACGGTGGCTGTGGGTGAGCAGCAGCACCGCATCGGCCAACTGAGAATTAGGCGCTTCAACTGGCACATTTTGCCCGGTAATGCGCTGCAAGTCGGCGGCCGCTGCGGCATCGAAGCCCCTGCCGGCGCAGAGTTCGGCAAATACCGCACCGGCTTCCACGGCGCACAACTGGTCTTTGTCACCGAGCAAAATCAGCCGGCCATTGGCGGGCAGGGCGTCGAGCAGTTTGGCCATCATGGCCAGATCGACCATCGAGGCTTCATCGACCACCAGCACGTCCAGCGCCAGCGGATTACCGGCGTGATGGCGTACCTGCGGACGGTCGCCACGACTGCCGAGCAAGCGGTGCAGGGTGCTGGCCTGCTCGGGCAGCGCTGCCTTGATGGCGTCACTCACCGGCAGGCTGGCTTTGGCGTTGCGAATCGCCTCGGCCATGCGCGTGGCCGCCTTGCCGGTGGGCGCGGTCAAACCAATCGCCAGACGCTCGCACCCCGGTTGCTCCAACAAGGCCGCCAGCAGGCGCACTACGGTGGTGGTTTTGCCGGTGCCGGGGCCGCCGGAGATCACCGCCACCCGCCGGCGCACCGCTTGCGCGGCGGCCAAGCGTTGCCAGTCTGGCGTTTGCGCCGCGTTGCCGGCAAACAGCCGTTGCAGGCTGTCGGTTAACTGCGCTTCATCGACCTCCGGCTGATCGGCCGCACGCTTAAGCAATTGCGCCGCCAGTTGGCTTTCGTAGGCGTGATAACGGGCCAAGTACAAGCGCTCGCCATCCATAATCAAGGGCGCAAAAGCGCCCGGCGCACCGACCAACTGGCTCGCCAGTAACTCGGCGCGCCACTGCGCCAAGGGCGGCAGCGTATAGCCCTCGCCCCACGGCCGCTGGCCGGCCCAGCGACTCAGCACTAGGCAGACATCGCCATTATTGAGCAGCATGCAGGCCAAGGCGGCGGCGGCCAACACCGCCTCGCTGGCCTCGTGATCGAGCCGTTGCAGGCTGCCGAGCAGGGCGCGTTCGAGTGGGGCGAGGGGCAGGTTGGTGAGCGTCATTGCAGGGAGCTCCGCATCGAGAGCGTAGGGCGGGTGCAACCCGCCGCCAGACATGCGGACAACCATACAGGTGCGTACAACCACGCGGGTTGCACCCGCCCTACGAGCACATCAAAAAACATCATCACACGCCCTCCGCAAACAACTGGTCCAGCGCATCCAATAAGGCGTCCGTAGGGCGGGCAAAATACACCCCAGCATCCGGCATGCCGCGCAGGAACAGGTAAAAGGCGCCGCCTAATTGTGCGTCGTTAAAGTCGCTCAGGCGCTGGCGCAAGAAGCGCCGCAAGGCGACCAGATAGATCAGGTATTGCAGGTAGTAATGCTCGCTGGCCAAAGCCTGCACTAAGCGTTCGCCGCCGTAGTAGCTGGCATCCGGGCCGAGCCAGTTGGACTTGTAGTCGAGGATGTACCAACGCCCGGCGTGCTCGAAGGTTAAGTCGATAAAGCCCTTCAAATAGCCTTTCAGGTTATCGAACTCCAGCCGGCTAGCCGCCTCGCGCAGTGGCTCGGCCAAGCCATGGGCCGGGTCGCTGAGGATCGCCCGCAGCCGCGCCACCTGCAACTCACCGACCGGGAAGGTGAAGCCCAACTCCGGCAACCGGCGCGTCGGCGCGAGGGCCGTGAGACTCAGGCCGTTGCCGTTTAAGTCGCTGTCCAGCACCCGCTGTAATTGCTGCTGGGCAATCTCGCCCCAGAGCGTCGCGTCTATGCCGTGGCGAGTCAGCCCCGGCGCCACCAAGCTGCTCAGCGCGCCCTTGCCACGGGCCCAATCTTCGAGAATCGCATGCAGACAGGTACCGGCTCGCGCGCCACGCGGGAAGCCATAAAAACCGCTGCCCGGTTCGTTGGCATCCGGCAATTGCAGGCCATCGCGGTCCGCCGCTTCCGTATGCATGCCAGCGGCTAACCCGGAGAAGCTGCCAACCCGCCAACGGCTGTAAAGGCTGCGCTGAAATTTTTGCAGCTGCGCCGGCGGCTGCGCGCGTTGCTCACCGCCCGCTTGCGCCTCGCGCAGCAACAACGGCTGACGGGCGATGCGGCCTTCGCTAACGGCCACCAACTGATCGACCTCGGCAGCCAGCGCCGCGCCGGATTGCTCATTCAAATAACCACCGAGTTCCTGCAGCGCATCCACGCCGGGCAACTCGCGGCCGTGCAGCAACCAAGCCAGCGCGCTGCTGTGCAGGCCTTCATCGGGCAGCACGCCGCTGCTCTTGACAGTTTTCGGCACCGCCACCGGCCCCCAGTGCAACCACAGGCGATCACGGGCGCGGGTCAGGGCCACATAGGTGAGGCGCAGCTTCTCGGCGAACTGTTCGCGACGGGCGATTTGCAGCCGCGCGTCCAGCTGTTCGCTGCCTAAATCCAACAACGGCTGGCCATCTTCGGCGTGGCAGCGGGCGCTGTCGGTGAACTTGCCGAGCAGCTTACCGTTCCATAAAAACGGACAAAACACCAAGGGGTATTCCAGCCCCTTGCTGGTGTGAATGGTGACGATTTGCACCCGCTCGGCATCGCTCTCCAGCCGCAGCACGGCATCTTCACCGCCCCCTTCGCTGACACGCTGAGCATTCAACCAGCTGAGCAGCGCGGCCAGCCCCGGCCGTTGCAGGCTCTCGGTTTGCAACAACTCAGCCAGGTGCAGCAGGTTGGTCAGCCGGCGCTCGCCATCGATGCTGGCCAGCAAGGTCACGGCCACCGACTCTTGATCCAGCCACAGGCGAAAGGCGCGCATAAAGCCATGTTGCTGCCAGAGCTGATGGTAGTCGTCGGCCTTGTCGCGCTCGGCGTCCCAGACCGCCACCTCGTCTAAACAACGGGCCAAATACGCCCCGTCGTGACCGAGCAAGCGGGTGGCCAAGGCATAGCGCAACACGCCCTCGCGGCTCGGCTCGCAATAGGCGGCCAACACCGCCGCCAACTCACCGGCCTCCTCACACGCCCACACGCTGTCGCGGCCTCGGCGCACACTGGGCACGCCACGGGCGGCCAGTTCGCTGGCGATGCTGGCGGCTTCGCGGTGACTGGCGACCAGCACGGCAATGTCGCCACCCTTTAACGGCGTGC
>JAIERD010000464.1 GCA_019747155.1 Pseudomonadaceae bacterium | reverse complement strand
GCACCTGACAGTGCTCACCCTCAAAGCCCAAGGACGTTACCGTGAAGATGTCTACTGAAACCCCGCAGCTCAAGCCAGCCGCCCTGCAGCGCCACAGCTTGAGCGGCGCAACCATGGGCACCCGCTACAGCGCGATCTTTTATGCGCCCGCCGGGCTGGATGAAACACAGGTGGCGCAGCGCTTGTTCAGCGCCGTAAATAGCGTCGACCAGCAGATGTCCAACTGGCAGGCAGATTCAGCCCTTAATCGCCTGAATGCCGCGCCGGTGCAAGCCTGGGTGACGCTGCCCAGGACGCTGATCAGCGTGCTGCAAACAGCGTTACGCATCGGCCAGCAATCTAAAGGCGCTTTTGATATCGCGGTCGGCGACCTGGTCAATGCCTGGGGGTTTGGCGCCGCTCAATCGCAACCGAACCTGCAACAGATCAAGCAGCTGCAAAACCAGGCGCGCCAGCCGGCGACGGCGCTGCTGGAGATTGACCCAATCAACCTACGGGTGCGCAAACTGGCCGCCGCCAGCCTGGATCTGTGCGGGATTGCCAAAGGTTTTGGGGTCGACGAACTGGCCCGCGCCCTCGACGGCTGTGGGGTGAGCCGCTACCTGGTCGGCATCGACGGTGAGATGCGCGCCCGTGGCTGCAAAGCCGATGGCCAGCCGTGGACGGTGGCCGTGGAGAAACCGCTGCGCGGCATCCGCGAAGTCATGGGGGTGATGGAACTTAGCGATGTCGCCATCGCCACCTCCGGCGATTACCGCCACTGGGTCGAGGTGGCCGATCAGCACTACTCACACAGCATGCACCCGACCCTGGCCGCGCCATTGTGCAACCAACTCACGGCGGTCACTGTACTGGCCTCCAGCTGCATACTCGCCGATGCCTGGGCCACGGCGCTGATGGTGTTGGGTGAAACCGCCGGGCCGCAGCTGGCCCAAGAGCTTGGTCTGCATGCCTTGTTTGTGCTGCGCGACGGCGACGGCTTTCGCGAAATTCTGGTGGTCGATGGACAGCTGCAGGCTTGAGTCGGAGCCATACCAGCAACCAAGCCGGTCAGGCTTCAAGGCCGGCATCGGGGTTTTGCCAGCCACCATCATCGGCAATCAAACGCTCGGCGGCCAACGGCCCCCAACTGCCCTGCGGGTAGAGAATCACCGGCGCATGCTGGCTGAGCACCGGTTCGACCACCCGCCAGGCCGCCTCCACCGCATCTTCACGGGTAAATAGGGCCGGGTCGCCGGCCAGTGCATCGGCCAGCAAGCGTTCGTAGGGGGTTTGCTCGCTGGCGCCGTCTTCGCTCAGCACCAGCTCGTGTTGTTCGCCGACAAAGGCCCGGCCGGCGCGTTTCACCCGGGCCGCCAGGGCAATCATGGAGTGTGGTGACAGGCGAAACCGCAGGTAATTGGCTTGCGCATCGCTAGCAATGGCATCGGCAAACAGTCGCAGCGGCGGCGGCTTCAAGCGCACCAGCACCTCGCAGGCGGTCTCGGGCAGGCACTTGCCCGAGCGCAGGTACCAGGGCACGCCGTCCCAGCGCCAGGAGTCGATGTGCAAGCGCATAGCGCAGTAAGTTTCCACCTCCGAGTGCGGGTCAACCTGCGGCTCATCGCGATAACCCAGGTATTGGCCACGGACCAGATCGGCCTGCTGCAACGGGCGCATGGCCTCAAAGACCTTGAGTTTCTCGGCGTTCACCGCGGCGAAATGCCGGTTGCCGGGCGGCTCCATGGCCAGCAGCGCGACGATCTGGAACAGATGGTTTTGCAGCACATCGCGCAGGCAGCCGGCGCTTTCGTAAAAGCCGCCACGGCCCTGCACGCCAAAACGTTCGGCCAAAGTGATTTGTACGCTGGCGACATGGGTACGGTTCCAGATCGGTTCGAGAAACGAATTGGCGAAGCGGAAATACAGGATATTCATGATCGCTTCCTTGCCGAGGAAGTGATCGATACGAAAGATCGCCTCTTCCGGGAAGACTTCCAGCGCAATACCGTTCAGCTCACGGGCCGAGGCCAGGTCGCGACCGAAGGGTTTTTCCACTATTACCCGCGCGCCCTTAGCCAACCCGGCCGCGCCCAGACCGCGAATCACCGTGGCAAACAGCACCGGCGGAATCGCCAAATAATGCGCCGGGCGCAGCGCCCCGCCGAGCGCGCGCTTGAGCCCGGCAAAGGTGGTCGCTGCTTGGTAATCGCCGCTGACGTATTGCAGCAACGACAACAACTGATCCAACACCTGCGGATCGTAGTCCGCCGAATCGGACTCAATGCTGTGTTTGGCGCGCGCGCGAAACTCCTCGCTGCTCATGACCGATGAGGCCACGCCAATCACCGGCACCGTCAGGGCGCCGCGTTTACACAAGGCATACAGCGCCGGGAAAATCTTTTTGCGCGCCAGGTCGCCGGTGGCGCCAAAGACCACCAGAGCATCGGCGGCGACCGGCGTGGTTGGGCTGTCGTAAGTCATCTCACTCCTTACCGCTGACAGGGCTGACTGGGACTTCGACATGGCCGCCAAACTGATGGCGCATGGCCGATTGCACGCGGTTGGCAAAATCTGCCTCACCGCGCGAACTGAAGCGTGCATACAGCGCCGCACTCAGCACCGGGGTCGGCACGGCCTCGTCGATGGCGGCCTGCAGGGTCCAGCGGCCTTCGCCGGAGTCCGACACCCGCCCGGCAAAGCTGTCCAACTGCGGGTCGGCGACCAGGGCGGCGGCGGTCAGGTCGAGCAACCAGGAACCCACCACACTGCCGCGTCGCCACAGCTCGGTGATCTCTGGCAGGTTCATCTCATACTGGTACAACTCAGGCTGGCGCAGCGGCGTGGTCTCGGCATCCAACGCATGGCTGCGTTTGCCGATATTGGCGTTGCGCAGAATATTCAGCCCCTCGGCATAGGCGGCCATCAGCCCGTACTCGATGCCGTTGTGCACCATCTTCACAAAGTGCCCGGCGCCGTGGGGCCCGCAATGCAGCCAACCCTGGTCGGCAGTGCCGGCGTCCGCGTGGCGCCCTGGAGTCGGCGCAGCAGTGCCCGCCCCTGGGGCCAGGGTGGTGAACAACGGCGCCAGATGCTGCACAGTCGCCTCTGCGCCGCCGATCATCAGGCAATAACCGCGCTCCAGTCCGGCCACCCCGCCACTGGTGCCGACGTCCACATGCTCAATGTCGAGTTTTTGCAGGGCGGCCGCGCGGCGCAAATCGTCCTGATAGTGGGAGTTGCCACCGTCAATCAAGATGTCGCCGGCGACCAAATGCGGCAGCAATTCGCTGACTAGATCGTCGACCGCAGCCGCCGGCACCATCAGCCAGATCACCCGAGGTTGGGCTAACGCCGCCACCAGCTGTGGCAGCGAGTCACTGGCGTGGGCGCCTTGAGCCACCAGCCGTTCAACCACCTCCGGGTGGCGCCCATGGATGACGCAATCATGGCCGCCGCGCAGCAACCGGGTAGTC
>JAIERD010000485.1 GCA_019747155.1 Pseudomonadaceae bacterium | reverse complement strand
CACCCCCTATGTGACCGGCGAACTGGTCAAGGCCCTGAAGGCCGAGCAATCCTTGCCAATCTTTATCCATAGCCATGACACCGCAGGCCTGGCCTCGATGTGCCAACTCAAGGCGATCGAAAACGGCGCCACGCATATCGACACGGCCATTTCCAGCTTCGCCTGGGGCACCAGCCATGCCGGCACCGAGTCGATGGTTGCCGCCTTGCGCGGTACTCCATATGACAGCGGTCTGAACCTCGAACTGCTGCAAGAGATCGGCCTGTATTTTTATGCCGTGCGCAAAAAATACCACCAGTTCGAAAGCGAGTTCACCGCGGTGGACACCCGCGTGCAGGTCAATCAGGTGCCGGGCGGGATGATGTCCAACCTGGCCAACCAGCTCAAAGAGCAAGGCGCCCTAAGCCGCATCAACGAGGTGTTCGCCGAGATCCCACGGGTGCGCGAAGACCTCGGCTTCCCGCCGTTGGTAACGCCAACCTCGCAGATTGTCGGCAGCCAGGCGGTGTTCAACGTGCTGGCCGGTGAGCGCTACAAGACCATCACCAACGAAGTGAAGTTGTATCTGCAAGGCCGCTACGGCAAGGCGCCGGGCACGGTCAGCGAGACCTTGCGCAAGCAGGCGATTGGCAATGAAGAAGTGATTGAGGTGCGCCCGGCCGACCTGATCAAACCGGAAATGGCCAAGCTGCGCGCTGAGATCGGCGCGTTGGCGAAATCCGAAGAAGACGTGTTGACCTATGCGATGTTCCCCGACATCGGCCGCAAGTTCCTCGAAGAGCGTGCCGCCGGCACCCTGACCCCAGAAGCGCTGCTACCGACCCCAGAGTTCGGCGGCCTGTGCCCAGTGCCGGGCGAGGGCGTGCCGACCGAATTTATCATCGACGTACACGGCGAGAGTTACCGGGTCGACATCACCGGTGTCGGGGTCAAGACCGACGGCAAGCGGCACTTCTACCTGTCGCTGGATGGCATGCCGGAAGAGGTGGTGTTCGAGCCACTCAACCAGTTCGTCGCAGGCAGCGCCAACAAGCGCAAGCAGGCCAGTGGGCCGGGCGATGTCAGCACCAGCATGCCGGGCAATATTGTCGACGTGCTGGTCAAGGAAGGCGATGTGGTCAAGGTCGGCCAGGCGCTGCTGATCACCGAAGCGATGAAGATGGAAACCGAGGTGCAGGCGCCGATCACCGGCACCGTCAAAGCGATTCATGTCGGCAAAGGTGACCGGGTGACGCCGGGCGAAGTCCTCATTGAGATTGAGGCGTAAATAAAATTGGGGCGCCTTGAGCGCCCCTTTTTTTCGCGGGCTAGTTAACGGAGGTGATTCACGTGGCGCTCGACCCGGTTGTACTGTTTTTTGTCTTCGGCTTGACTGCAGGCTTGCTGAAAAGCGAGCTGAAACTGCCGCCAGCGCTGTATGAAACCCTGTCGATTCTGTTGTTGCTGGCCATTGGTTTGCACGGCGGGGTGGAGCTGGCCGAGCAGGCCAGTGCTCAGTTGTTTGGTCAGGCCGCGCAGGTGTTGGGGTTAGGCTTGGTGCTGCCGCTGCTGGCCTTTGTGTTGCTACGCGGCCTGCGCTTTGATCGGGTTAATGCGGCAGCGGTGGCGGCGCACTACGGCTCGGTCAGCGCCGGCACCTTTGCCGTGGTGGTGGCTTACATGACCGCGCGCGGCATCAGCTTTGAAAGTTACATGCCGTTATTTGTGGCGATTCTGGAAATCCCGGCGATCCTGGTCGGCATCGTGTTGGCCAAGGGTATTGCACGCGACACCGACTGGCGCGCCTTGGGCCGGGAGATCTTTCTCGGCAAGAGCATCATGCTGCTGCTCGGCGGTTTGATCATCGGCGCAGTGGCCGGCAAAGAGGCGATCAAGCCGCTGGAGCCGTTGTACACCGGGATGTTTAAACCGGTGCTGGCGTTCTTCCTGCTGGAGATGGGCCTGATCGCCTCCACCCAACTCGGCGCGCTGAAGAAACACGGTGTGCGGCTGGCGATCTTCGCCCTGCTGATGCCGTTGCTCGGCGCGCTGATCGGCGGCCTGCTGGCGCGCAGCATGGGCCTGTCGCTGGGCGGCACGGCGATTCTCGCCACGCTGGCGGCTTCGGCCTCCTACATCGCGGTGCCGGCAGCCATGCGTTTGGCGCTGCCGGAGGCCAACCCGTCGCTGTCGCTGACGGCGTCACTGGGGATCACCTTCCCCTTCAATATTCTGTTCGGTATCCCGCTTTACCTACTGCTGGCCGAACACCTGATGGCCTGGGGCAACTGACATGAATGCACATCTACGAACCCTGTTGACGGTGATCTGCGAGGCGGCGCTGGAAAAGAAACTGCTGGCCGATTTGGAACAGCTCGGCGCGCCCGGCTGGACCATCTCCGATGCCCGTGGCCGTGGTGGCCGTGGCGTGCGCAGCGCCGGTTGGGACACCGACGGCAATATCCGCGTGGAGATCATCTGCGCCCGCGAACTGGCCGAACGCATCGCCGCCCACCTGCAAGCCAAGTACTACGCCAACTACGCGATGGTCTGTTATCTGGCGCAGGTAGAAGTGCTGCGCCCGGAGAAATTCTGAGGCGCACCCGGCTGGTCTGGAGCTACCTAAATAAGGAACTCAACCGGGTCAGCGCCTACCGCCAGGTGCTGCTTTACAGCCTCGGCGACCAGGCATAGACGCCGACGTTCGCCAACGCCGGGTCGCCGCGCTGATTGGCGACGGTCTATGCGCGATTAGGTCGTCAGTTAGGGCTCAGAACGTCAGTTGCCACTGGGCGCTGACGGCATGCACCTGAGTCTGACTGCCCTTTTCACCGCTGTAGGCGACGCCAATGCTTTGCGCGGCGGTGATGCCGAAGTCCAGCCCGGCTTCCAGCAGTAAGCTGTTGCGGTCCAAGGCGCTGCCCTCGACGCTGAAGGCGCTGCCGCCGGTGAGGAAGGCCTGCTGGGTGCTGCTGTTGAGGTCGCCGTAGGTGTGGCGCCAGCCGAGGTTCAGCCGTGGGGTCATGGTCAGGCCATTGTCCAGGGTGCGCAGGAAGGCCATGCGCAGGCCGAGCGTGTTGCTTAGGTTGTCTTGTTCCTGGGCATCGACGTGCAGCGCTGCGGCACCGCCTTTTTCGTCATAACTGTCGCGGTTATAGCGCTGGTAGCCGAGGCTGATGAAGGGTTCCAGCAGCAGACGGCCTTCGGCCAGCTGGTAGCCCAGTTCGCTAAAGGCTTGCTGGGTGTTGGCATCGTAGTTGCCACGCAGGCGGTCGGAGAAGCCGGAGAAGGCGACGTTACGTTTGCTCTCACCGTCCTGGCTGCTGTAGCTGGCGCCCAGGCGCAGGGCCAGCGGTCCGTCCTGGTGCAGGGCGTAGGCACCCGCATGGCTGCTGGTGATGTGCCCGGATGCGTTGCTGCCGGCATCGATCCGGCTCTTCGCATA
>JAIERD010000098.1 GCA_019747155.1 Pseudomonadaceae bacterium | reverse complement strand
CTCGACCCAGACCGTTTCCATGACCTCGCCGCCTTCCGCGCCGAAAGCGCGCAATACCAGCCGGTGGCCGAAGCGGTGCAAGAACTGCTCGACCAAGGCAGCCTTTCGCGCCAAGCCCGCACGGCGATCCATGGTTTCCTCGGCCGCGCCGGCGATGAGCTGCTGGCCGCCGTTGACAGTGGCGATGCCGAGGCCCGCGCGCGCATGGTCCGTGAGCTACTCGACCGCCACGGCACCGGCCGGGTGCTGTTTCGCAACACCCGCTCGGCGGTGCGCGGCTTCCCCGAGCGGCAACTGCACCCCTACCCGCTGGCCTGCCCGGACGTCTACCTGGAACTGCCGGTGGGCGAGCATGCCGACCTCTACCCGGAAGTCAGCTACCAAGCCCAACCAGAAGCCGGCGAAGAACAGCGCTGGTGGCGTTTCGATCCGCGCGTCGAATGGCTGATCGACACCCTGAAGATGCTGAAAAAGGTCAAGGTGCTGGTGATTTGCGCCCACGCCGAAACCGCCCTGGACCTGGAAGACGCCTTGCGCGTGCGCTCAGGGATTCTCGCCACTGTGTTCCACGAGGGCATGAACATCCTCGAACGGGATCGCGCCGCCGCCTATTTTGCCGACGAAGAATTCGGCGCCCAGGTGCTGATCTGCTCGGAAATCGGCAGTGAGGGGCGCAACTTCCAGTTCGCCCATCATCTGGTGTTGTTCGATCTGCCAGCTCACCCCGATTTGCTCGAGCAACGCATCGGCCGCCTCGACCGCATCGGTCAACAGCACACCATCCAGCTGCATGTGCCGTACCTGGAAAACAGCCCACAAGAGCGGCTGTTTCAGTGGTATCACCAGGCGTTGAATGCTTTCTGCAACACCTGCCCGACCGGCAATGCCCTGCAGCATCAGTTCGGCCCACGGCTGCTGCCGCTACTGGAAGCTGGCGATGACGGTGAATGGCAAGTCCTGGTGGACGAGGCGCAAACCGAGCGCATTCGCCTGGAAGGTGAGCTGCACGCCGGCCGCGACCGCTTGCTGGAGCTCAACTCCGGCGGCGCCGGTGAAGGTGAGGCGCTAGTCGAGGCGATTCTCGAACAAGACGACGAGTACGCCCTGCCGATTTACATGGAGGCCTTGTTCGACGCCTTCGGTATCGACAGTGAAGACCATTCGGAAAACGCCTTGATCCTGCGTCCCAGCGAGAAAATGCTCGACGCCAGCTTTCCGCTCGGCGACGACGAAGGTGTGACCATCACCTACGACCGCGACCAGGCCCTGAGCCGCGAAGACATGCAGTTCCTCACTTGGGAACACCCAATGGTGCAAGGCGGCATGGACTTGGTGCTATCCGGCTCGATGGGCAACACCGCCGTGGCGCTGATCAAGAACAAGGCGTTGAAACCCGGCACCGTGCTGCTGGAGCTGCTCTACGTCAGCGAAGTGGTGGCCCCGCGCGCCCTGCAACTGGGCCGCTACCTACCACCCGCGGCGCTGCGCTGCTTGCTCGACAACAACGGCAACGACCTAGCCAGCAAGGTCTCCTTCGAGACCCTCAGCGATCAGCTCGAAAGCGTGCCACGCGCCAGTGCCAACAAGTTTGTCCAAGCTCAGCGCGAGGTGCTCAATCCGCAGATCAACGCCGGCGAAGCCAAGGTTGCCCCGCGTCACGCCGAACGAGTAGCCGAAGCCAAGCGCCGTTTGGCCGCTGATACCGAAGAAGAGCTGGCACGTTTGACCGCCCTGCAGGCGGTCAATCCCAGCGTGCGCACCAGCGAACTGGACGCCTTGCGCAAGCAACGCGAACAGGGCCTGGCGATGCTCGACAAGGCCGCGTTGCGCCTGGAAGCTATCCGCGTGTTGGTCGCCGGCTAACTCGTCGCGACCGTAATAGGCAGCACTAAAAACCGGACATTTGCGCAGCTAGCGTGAATGCCCGGTTTTTTAGTTAATGGCCGTACCAGTCATAAAAATCCAACCACCGGCAACACCTTAGGAGCCTGCAAAAAGATGAACTTTCTCCTTCTTTCCGGCAGTTTTCACCGCGCCAGTTTTTCCCAGGCACTGTTGCACTTCGTGGCCGAGCAACTGCCCAAACACCACACAGCCACCCCTGACCTCAGGGAACTGCCGTTTTATTGCCAGGATCTCGAGGGCGACCAGCGGCCTGCGCAGGTGTTGCAGCTGCTCGAACAGGTCAGCTGGGCCGATGCGCTGATTGTCTGCACACCCGAGTACAACCACAGCATTCCCGCAGTACTGAAGAACGCCATCGACTGGGCCTCACGTCCGGCGTTCAAATCGCCACTGAAAGATAAGCCGGTGACCTTTATCACCCAGGCCAACAGCCCGGTGGGCGGTGCCAGGGCGCAGGCGCACCTCAAATTGGTGTTCGACTCCACCTTGTCGCGCATCCATATGTGCCACGAAATGATGATCGCCGCGGTTGAGCAAAAATTCGACCAACACCTGAGCCTGACCGATGAGCACAGCCAGGTGCGCATCCGTCGGCACCTGCACGACTTCATTGAGTTTATTGGCTAGACACAGCGGTTTTAGCGCTGATTGAACAACTCTCGGCGGTTGATTTGTTTCAACAAACCAACCGCCGACAGAGACCTCGATTAACCCTAAAGAGACCGCTTAGCGCGCACTGAGCGCAGCCGGCGGACGACAACTGCTGAACATATCCAAGCCCGGCTGGTAGACGCTGCTTTGCACCGCAAACAAGCCCAGCAACGAGTGGAAGATGTTGTCGTGGCTGAGTTCGGGGTCATTCAGCTTGCCCTGCATGCAGCCCTTATCGATGCCCCAATGGGTGTAGGCAGTCGGTGAGAACCACATGACCATCGGCACGTGGGTCTGCGACTCAGGGGCAATCGAATAAGGCGCGGCGTGCAGGTACAGGCCGTTCTCACCCAGAGACTCGCCATGATCGGAGACATAGATCATCGCCGTATCGCGCTGCTCGGTATTACGCTTAAGCAGTTCGATAACCTGATTTAAAAAGTGATCGGTGTAGAGGATGGTGTTGTCGTAGACGTTGACCAGCTCCTCGGTCGAACAACTGCTCAGCTGATTGGTATGGCAAACCGGCTTGAAGCGCTCGAACGAATCGGGATAACGGTCAAAATACTCCGGGCCATGACTGCCATCGGCATGCAGCACTATCATCGCGTTGTCGTCCAACGAGTCGATGTAAGCCTGTAAGTCTTCCAGCATCACTTCATCCAGGCAGCGCCGATCATTGCAGAACGGACTGTTCTTGCGCTTGGCCACATCATCGCTAGGGATGCGCAAGCAAGTGCCTTTGGAACTGCGTTACCGTATCCCTCGTCACATTGACGACGATCAGCAAGCTCGTTCCACCCAGATAAAAGGGAATCGACAACGCCGAAACCAGATATTC
>JAIERD010000611.1 GCA_019747155.1 Pseudomonadaceae bacterium | reverse complement strand
GTGTAGGCGTGCACCGTGGTCATCAGGCCTTGGCGAATGCCGACCGCTTGGTCCAGCACCATCGCCAGCGGCGCCAGACAATTGGTGGTGCAGGAAGCGTTGGAGACTATCTGTTGGCTGCCCAGCAGCTGGTGATTGACGCCATACACCACGGTCAGGTCGGCGCTTTCTAGCGGGTGCGAGAGCAGTACACGCGGCGCGCCGGCGGTCAGGTGCTGTTCAACTTGCAGGCGTTTTTTCAGCTTGCCGGTGCACTCCAGCACCACGTCAACGCCGAGCCGGTCCCAGGGCAGATTGATCACTTCGCGCTCGTGCAGCAGGCGGATCGACTGGCCGTTTACCTGCAAAATGTCATCGTGCAGGCTGACGGCGCCCTTGAAACGGCCAAAGGTTGAGTCAAAACGGGTCAGGTGGGCGAGGGCGGCAAAGTCGCCCAGATCATTGATGGCTTCGATGTGCAGCTTGGTTTCCAGGCCGCGTTCAAAGATCGCCCGCACCAGCGCGCGACCGATGCGTCCGTAACCATTGATGGCGATGCGTAGCATGCTGAGTTCTCCCTCACGCGGTTAACGCGTGGCTGCCTTGAGCATAGGCGCCACAGGGCGAGGGTGCCGCGCCGGATGGTTTATCCGGCGGGCAGAGGCAGCTGAGTTACTGCGCTTCAGTCTTGGCGAGCGCCGCCGTAATAGGCGCAGCCGCGCATGACTTTGCCATCCAGGCGCAACTCGGCGCTCAGGTGCTGGACGGTGCCGCTCATGCTGTCGACGCAGCGCTGTGGCGCAACCCAAAGTTCCAGGTGCTGACCGTTGGCGTCGCTGCTCAGGCTGAAGCGGCCTTCGGGCAGTTGCTCCTCCAGATACGGCAGCACCAGGGCTTCTTGGCCTGGGCGTTCGAGAATCAAGCCCTTGCTGTTGGCATTGATCACCCAATCCGGCTCATGGCCGCTGGCGCGCAGGGTCAGGCGCTTGAAGTTAAGGTCGTTGCAGCTCTGGCCCTGGTTTTGAATGCGATACAGACGAGTCAGATCGATCTGCCCGTCGTTGCCCGGCACTTTACTGGCGACCAACCGGCCCTGCAGGTCGGCAAACAGCGTGCCTTTGCCGTGGTTCAGCAGCGCCACCGACTCTTGCAACAGGCCGGTGCCGGCGCTGTCTTCGAGAATAAAACGGCGCTGTTCCTGGCACGGACGAAACTGCAGGCGGTTGTCCACGGCGCTCAACTCGCCCTGCATGCGCACGGCCGGCACCACGACTTGCTCAGGTTCTGAGCTGAACATTTGGCAGCCGGCAAACACCGGCACTAGGGCCAGTAGTAGAAAACGGACGCTGGGCATGGCGCTGGGCATAGTGGCTCTCCAGAAAAGGACCGCCACGGTACCGGGCGCCACCGCCTAGCTCAAGTGCCTGTTGCGCCTGAGCCAGTTGCGGCGCTGGTGTTAAAACGCCCGGTAGACCTGCCCGGTCTGCGCACCCTCGACGCTTTTTGCGAAGGCCAGCGCCGCCACTGCGGCCGGAACCGGCTTGAAACCCCTGAAATAGGGGCCGTAGCTGGGCAGGGATTCTTCAACCACGGTTGGGCTGACGCTGTTGATTCGCAAGCCGCGCGGCAGTTCGATGGCGGCGCCCCGCACGAAACCATCGATGGCGGCGTTGACCATGCTGGCCGAGCTGCCGTAGCGGATCGGGTCGTCGCTGAGCACCCCGGAGGTTAGGGTAAAGGAGGCGCCATCGTTGGCGAACTCGCGGCCGATCAAGACCAGATTGACCTGGCCCATCAGCTTGTCTTGCAGGCCGACGGCGTAGTGCTCGGCAGTCATCTCGGCCAGCTCGCCGAAGTGCAGTTTGCCGGTGGCGCTGATCAGCGCGTCGAACGTACCGGTCTGCTCAAACAGCCGGCGAATCGAGGCCGGGTCGGTGATGTCTACTTGCAACTCGCCGCTGCTGTGGCCGACGCGGAGGATGTCATGGCGTTCTTGCAGCTGCAGGTCGATGGCCTTGCCGAGGGTGCCGCTGGCGCCGATCAAAATAACTTTCATGGGGTCGCTCCTGAGAATGGGCTGTTGCTAGCTCCAGTGTAGAGGCATGATTGGCATTGATAAGCCGGCTAATGGGAAACCTTTGGTTTCCAGTAGGAAACAATCCTGGGTGAGCGCAATGAGCGAAATTGATGATCTGGCCGCCTTTGCCGTACTGCTGGAAGTCGGCAGTTTTACCCACGCCGCCGCGCGCCTGGGGTGCAGCAAGGGGCAGTTGTCCAAGCGGATGCGCTTGTTGGAGCAAGGCTTGGGCGTGACTCTTTTACAGCGCAGCACCCGCAGTTTGACCCTGACCAGCGCCGGCAGCGCCTTGTTGCCGGAAGCCCAAGCGCTGTTGGTGCAGGCGCAACGGGCGCGGCAAACCCTGGCCCGGCTGCAGGAGGAAGTCAGTGGCACGGTGCGCATCACGCTGCCGGTGTCACTCGGTGAGAGCTTTTTCGATGGACTGCTGCTGACCTTTGTCCGGCAATATCCCCAGGTGCGTATCGAGCTGGACCTGAATAACGATTACCGCGACATGATCGCCGACGGTTTCGATCTGGCGATTCGCAGTGGCGTGGCCAGCGATGCGCGCTTGGTGGCCACGCCCTTGTTTGCCATGCAGGAGCTGACGTGCGCCAGCCCCGCGTATCTCGCCGAGCATGGCGAGCCGCACAGCCCAGAAGAGTTAAGTGCCCACAGTTGCCTGGTGAACAGCCATTACCGAGGCCCAGAAGAATGGCTTTATCACCGTCAGCACCAACTCAGCCGGGTGAAAGTCGCCGGGCCCTTGGCCAGCAATCACTACAGCTTGCTCAAGAATGCCGCGCTGGCCGGCGCCGGTATCGCCCGGCTGCCGTCCTATATGTTGCATGCGGAGCTGGCCGACGGGCGCTTGCGCTGGCTGCTGCGCGACTACCAGACGCGTATCACCCCGGCGTTTCTAGTGCACCCTTATCAGGGCGGCTTACCCAAACGCACCCAGGTGCTGGCCGACTATCTAGTGCAGTGGTTTCGCAGCAGTGGCGAGGTGTTGCAAGGCTTGGGGGTGTGAGTCGGCTCAGGCCGCCAGCAGGCCATCGGCTCTTAGCAAGCTTTCCAGGCAATGCTCGCTGATGCCGTAGAAGTCCTTGATGCCTTGAATCTTGGCCAGCAGCTCGGCCGGGTTAACCGCCTCAGTGCGTTTCACCGCGAGGATCATCTTGTTCTTGTTGGTGTGCTCCAAGGAGACGAACTCGAACACCTTGGTTTCGTAGCCGCAGGCTTCCAGTAGCAGGGCGCGCAGGCTGTCGGTGACCATCTCGGCTTCCTGACCCAGGTGCACACCGTATTGCAGCATGG
>JAIERD010000251.1 GCA_019747155.1 Pseudomonadaceae bacterium | reverse complement strand
GTTGCTGCAACATCAACTTGGCGGCGATCAGGCTGGTTAGCACTTGCAGCAGCCAGAGGCCGCTGCCGCCGAGGATGATGCCCAGGGCTATTTCGTAGGCCAGACGGCGCTGCGGTTTGGCCCGCGGGGCGCGGATCTGGTCTTCGTCGCGTTCTGCGCGCATGTGGGTTCCTTGAGTGTTGGGCATAAAAACTAAATCAGCCGGCGTTTGGTGAGCGTTTAGTCGCGTTCGAGCAACCAGCGCAACTCACCCGGGTGAAGGTCGGGTATTTCATCGGGTGCGGCGCGGTTGAGGGCTTCGAAAATTTTCAGCTGATCGCCGTCGCGGACGAACACCCACTCGTTGCCTTCCTTGCCCAGTTGCAGCCAGAGGCTGTCGTATTCGCCGCTCATGGCCGCACAGTCGCCGGCCAGGCACAGCGCGTAACGTTCGGCGCCTGGCAGGCCTTCCAGCTTGCCGTCGGCGTGGAACAGCACCAGACCGTCTTGACCGGGGCCACTGCGAATCTTCCAGGTACCGCCCAAATAGGCTTCGTAGAGGCTGTATTCAAAGCTGCTGCCAGTCGGTGCGCCGCTGGCGAGCGGGATTTTCGGCCGCATAAAGCGCTGTTCGGGCCAGGTTGGGCTGGCCAGTTGCAGCAGCTGATCACCCTCTGGTTTGAGGGTTTCGTGGTTTTCGCCGTAGAAGCTGACTTGCCATTCGCCATTTGCTTGCGCGCTCAGGGCGCCGTCAGCGAGTTCGAAACCGTTGCTGAATACGGCTTGCTGGCGAGCGCTGTTGAGGCTCCACTCCAGATTTGGTCCGTAGGCCAGCAAGGCTTCGCGCAAATGCCCACCTTTCACTGCGGCGTCGATGGCCGCCTGGTTGATCCAGATGCCGCTGGGGTCTTTAGGCTTGCTGGCGCAGCCGCTGAGCAGGGCCGCGCAAGCCAGCAGGCAGAGGAGGTGGCGCATGGTGAAATACCTAAAAGGGGATGATGCAGAGCGGGGCCAGCGGCCCCGCCAGGAACCTGGGGCAGGTTCTTATTCGATGACCAGGATCGCGTCCATCTCTACTGCGGCACCACGGGGCAGTGCGGCAACGCCGATGGCGGCGCGAGCGGGGTAAGGCTGCTCAAAGTAACGGCCCATGACTTCGTTGACCTTGGCGAAGTGGCTCAGATCAGTCAGGAAGATGTTCAGTTTGACGATGTCTTTGAAGCTGCCACCGGCCGCTTCGGCCACCGCTTTGAGGTTCTCAAACACCTGCACGGTCTGGGCTTCAAAGCCTTCCACCAGCTCCATGGTGGCTGGGTCGAGCGGAATTTGCCCGGACATGTACACGGTGTTGCCAGCCTTGATCGCTTGCGAATAAGTGCCGATTGCGGCTGGGGCTTTGTCGCTGCTGATAACGGTCTTGCTCATGGGATGCTCCTGAATAATCGAAGGGGAGGTTGGGTGTAGGCATTGGAGTGGTGGGCTTCAAACCACCCTACATTTTTGCTCTGCGATCTGGCTGTTGGTGGTCAGCCACGCACCCGTGTGATGCGGCTGACGCCTTTGAGGGCACGCAGTTTTTTGATCACGCGGGCCAGGTGTACGCGGTCGTGCACGTTGACCACCAACTGGACCACACTGATGCGGCCATCGCGCTCGTCCATGCTGATTTTTTCGATGTTGCCGTCGGCGGCGTTGACGCTGCTGGCCAGCAGGGCGATCAGGCCGCGCTGGTGCTCAAGCTCGACGCGCAGCTCGACATTGAATTCGCCGCTAACGTCTTTGGCCCAGGACAGTTGAATGCATTTTTCCGGGTTATGCCGTACATCGCTGATGTTCTTGCAGGTATCCAGGTGCACCACCATGCCTTTGCCGGCCGACAGGTGACCGACAATCGGGTCGCCAGGGATCGGTGTGCAGCACTTGGCGTAGCTGAGCACCAGGCCTTCGGTGCCGCGAATCGCCAGCGGGCCTTCGTTGCTCGGCAGTTGTTCGGCGCTGTCGGCCAGCAGGCGGCGGGCCACCACGAAGGCCATGCGGTTGCCCAGGCCAATGTCTTCGAGCAGGTCTTCGATGACTTCCAGCTGATACTCTTTGAGCACACCTTGCAGGCGCTCGATCGAGAGTTTGTCGAGGTGGCTGCCGAAGCTGGCCAGCACTTTGTTCAGTAGCCGCTCGCCGAGGCTGATGGATTCTGAGCGGCGCTGTAGCTTCAGGGCGTGGCGGATATGGGTGCGGGCCTTGCCGGTTACTACAAAACTTAGCCAGGCCGGGTTTGGCCGGGCGCCGGGGGCCGAGACGATTTCCACCGTCGAGCCACTTTGCAGCGGCTCCGACAGCGGCGCCAGGCGCCGGTTGATGCGGCAGGCGATGCAACTGTTGCCGACATCGGTGTGCACCGCGTAGGCGAAATCCACCGCGGTGGAGCCTTTGGGCAGCTCCATGATCCGCCCCTTGGGGGTGAAGACGTAGACCTCGTCGGGAAACAGGTCGATCTTCACGCTCTCGATAAACTCCAGTGGATTACCGGCACGTTGCTGCATTTCCAGCACGCCCTTGATCCACTGGCGGGCGCGGGCGTGGGTGCCTTTGGGCTGCTCGTCGTCGGTGGATTTGTACAGCCAGTGGGCGGCGATGCCGTTGTTGGCCATCTCTTCCATTTCGCGGGTTCGAATCTGGATCTCGATGGGCACGCCGTGCATGCCGAACAAGGTGGTGTGCAGCGACTGGTAGCCGTTCGCCTTGGGGATCGCGATGTAGTCTTTGAAGCGCCCCGGCAGCGGCTTGTACAGGTTGTGCACGGCGCCGAGCACGCGGTAGCAGGTGTCGACCTTGTCGACCACGATGCGAAACGCGTAGACGTCCATGATCTCGTTGAAGGCGCGGCGTTTGCCGCGCATCTTCTGGTAGATGCTGTACAGGTGCTTTTCGCGGCCATGCACTTCGCCCTGCATGTCCTCGCGGGCCAGGCAGTGGCTGATCGACTCTTCGATCTTGTTGACGATTTCTTTGCGGTTGCCACGGGCTTTACGCACGGCGTTGCGGATGCGTTCAGAGCGCATCGGGTACATCGCCTTGAAGCCGAGGTCTTCGAATTCCACGTGGATGTTGTGCATGCCTAAGCGATTGGCAATCGGCGCGTAGATTTCCAGGGTTTCTTTGGCGATCCGCCGGCTTTTTTCATGCGGCATGCAGTCGAGGGTGCGCATGTTGTGCAGGCGGTCAGCCAGCTTGACCAGAATCACCCGGGTATCGCGGGCCATGGCCATGGCCATTTTCTGGAAGTTCTCGGCTTGCGCTTCGGCTTTGGTTTCGAAGTTCATCTGGGTCAGTTTGCTGACCCCATCGACCAGTTCGGCGACGGTTTCGCCAAATTGC
>JAIERD010000610.1 GCA_019747155.1 Pseudomonadaceae bacterium | reverse complement strand
CGGACAAGGGCTGCCGGGCGGAAATAGGAGATAGATTGCACCCATCGGTGGAATAACCAGGCCTGATGCCAGGCTTCTATCGATTCGTATCTGGTATCGCTGTTGATATCGTGCATGGCGGTGAAATTTTGAGAGGTACCAGGTTCGCTACCTTCGCAAGTTGAAATGTTGGTTCACGTCTCGAGATACCGTGCAATATCTTTTTGCAGCTTGATGTAGAACCTGATGCTTGGAGCGTTTATGGCGCGAGAACACTAGAGATTTTATTTGCTTATCAAGACAGTTAAACGTAAATTCAAGGTACTCTCTCTTTAGCGTTTCGGAAACAAACAGTCACCTCGGTCTCTAAACCACCCGACATTTCAGTCATTACTCGTCACCAGCCGGTGTCGATTAAAACGCCGAGTTTCCAAACGAGCAGTCGGAAAAGCATCACCTGTGGTGGTGCTCGAGTTCTATGTCGAAAGAAGTAACTCCTCAAGTAGGTAGGGCTAACATGCTACCCATCGTTTTGTTCGTAGCCTGCCTGATTCTCGTTCCCGCCGCCGTCTCGCTGCTGGTCATCCACGCGCGCAGGAAGCAGCATCGCGAGTGGGAACTCCTTCGGAACCTCACGCCCACCCCGGACTTCAGCTTCCTGGAGGGCGAACCCGAGCCGGTCGCGCACGACTTCGACGGGACGGATATTCCCCGTCTCATTCAGACGGTCGCTTTCACCTTCTACCACAGCCCGGAGCCGATTCCCTTCTTCGGCACCAAGATGACGGTGCGGCAGGCTTACGTGCGTGCGGTGAAGTTGGTTGACCAGAGCATCGAGGCTTGCACTCGAGGTCACACCAAGACCGCCGAGAGGTACGCTCGCACTGCGCTGCAGGAGCTGACCCACCTCAAGCGCGACCACTGGTACGTTCCCGTCATTCTCAACCTGCTCGGTGGCGTGCGCTACGCGCAGGGATACACCGCCGAGGCCAACGGATACTGGGAGGATGCCGAGCAAATCGCGCTGGAGTGGCCGGAGTTGTGTGACGGTGTGTTGGAGTGCATCCAGGACAATATGCGCCTTTACGCGCAATTCCGATAATCCGGCAGCACTCGTCGGGGCGATGAGCGAGCGCTTGTCGCATTGGCGGGACCGAAGGTGTAGGTAAATGAAGACTCGGGGAGCGGGGCGTGTTGCCCCTTCCCCGAGTCTACTGCTTCCCCGCGCCTTCATTTTAGGGGGTATAAACTATATTATACAGTATAAAGAAAAAAGTGCAAAACTAATTTTTGTCATGTATAGCCAATTTGTTACCTTGCCTGACGACAGGCTGTGTACAAACAATCCTGTGCAGATTGTCGTGAGACTACTGATGGTGCACGCAGCTCGTTCATTCGCGGAGGCTCGCCTGTTCGTTGTGTAGTTTGAGAGCAGTATTAGCTTTATTTATGGACGTTAACGGGAACGCAGGTCTCGGCAGCCTGGTCTCTTTTGGTTGCATGATGCCGCGGAACACCACTCAGGCGCATGGTGCTGTTCCCACACGTCGCTCAATGGATGTTCACATTAACACGGGCGTTTCTACCGGATCGGTGGATGTTTCACATAGCGGGCGAGTATTGCACCAACGGTCATACCTTGACCACGGGCGTTTCTGCGGCAGGATGTTCGTTTGAGCTCTAACATCGCCCTTCGTTCACTGCTTCGGGAAATGGTTTCGCTCAGGATGCCACGGCCTGCTGATTGTTATAGCGATTTACAGATTTGGATATTTTGAAAGGACCAAACCTCGCAGGAGTGAGATTAACAAAAACGGTAGAGCAATATCGCCAAAGACTGTCATTCGCGATATTTTGACAGTTCGGTACCGTTGACTGAAAACCGTATATGGTATCGAACTTTCGATCGACAATACCGCAAGCGCAAACAGTGCTGTTTATGCTGCTGATTCGCTAGCTAGCGCGTTTATCCAGGAATGCTTAGAAAGCTCAAACCATCAGCTCTATTACATATCAGAATTTTACTGCGCCATATTTTGTAGGTTTTCTTGTCTTTCATTTCGTCCTCTCACAGGAGCCTCTCTCGTTCAGGAAATCCAGCATCTAAATCAGCTCTGCCAAATCGATATCCTGAAGGGGGATGAAAGTCCGTCAGTCTAGAACTGGCGAAAGGTAGTCGGGCTACGTTCTTCGCGTTGCTCGACCATCTAAAACACATGCGCACTGCAAGCCTGAGGGCAAGCGCGTGTGTTCCAAGCTCAGGCAAAATCAAGGAGACTTAAAATGTCACGCAAGAAAACGCAGTTCGTTCGGTCCAAAAAGACACAGACTCTCGCTCGACTCACCGCCGTCTTCGTCCCGATGGAAGATGCCGTCTCAGAAGCAGAGAGTGCCATCAGTGAGCGTCTGGGAACATACAACAGGCTGCTCAATCCGAAACGTGCAGGGCGTTTGTCCAAAGGGGATATGACCCGGGACAATAACCAGCGCAAGTACGATCATGTAGCGGCGGTTCATCGAGAACGTGCTGCCTTTGACGCTTTGTGTACCGCCATGGAGGCGATGCACCCCACTCTCATGTCAATCAAGGCAACGGTTTCGGAAGCGGCTGAAGAGCATACGAGTCTGCTCCGCCTCAACTTCATCGAAGCCTGCAAGCTGTATAAAACCGCATTGGCTGTCATGTCGCGGTTCGACAGCATGGACTACGAGTGGACGCTGGATGCTTACCTGCATGAGGAAGCCAGGGCGGCTGAGACCTGGCTGGATGGCATTCCGCCTTTGCCCGAGTGCAAAGACCAGTTGCCTCGTTACCAGGGCCACCACCTCTGCATCATCGCTGCGCATGCCCTGCATGCTGCCGACGAGCTGGCGGAAGGTAAAAATTCGACGGGAGGCTTCCTCGGCGACGTAGGCGTCTGTTTGCGTACACAGCACGAACAGTCGGCAGGGCACGTGGTCGCAGCTTTTCTCGCTCGACACGGTGTGGACGCTTTCTGTCAATCAGAGGGTGATCTGCAGGTCAATGTCGGCAAGAAGAAGCGCGCTTCACGTTCGAGCAAGTAAGGCATCGATCAGCAGCTGGTGCAGGTGACTGTATCAGTTGCACCCGCTGCGGAGTGTGGCAGCCGTCTGGCGCCACGCTCCGTAGTCTGGGTTATATCCTCACTTTTCACAGAAAGGTAGTCTTATGCGCACGAACAAAACATCACGCGAGCCTGTAGTCATCGTGCTTCTGCGCCGACCAAAATCACAGCGACAGAACCCGCACGAAAAGCGTTCCGATCCGTTTTGGGAGTTCGGCTCCTTCGGCGTTACCGGCTGTCATCAGCGCAATCTGATGCATCCGAAGAACTGCGTCAATCTCGAG
>JAIERD010000166.1 GCA_019747155.1 Pseudomonadaceae bacterium | reverse complement strand
TTGATCAAGGCCCGTGGCAGCGATTTGCAGGTGCCCGCCAGCGCCGAAATCGTCCTCGAAGGCGTTATTCATCCCGGCGAGATGGCCAATGAAGGCCCGTACGGCGACCACACCGGTTACTACAACGAGGTGGACAGCTTCCCGGTGTTTACCGTCGAGCGCATCACTCGCCGACAGAAACCCATCTACCACAGCACCTACACCGGCCGGCCGCCGGACGAACCGGCGATTCTCGGCGTGGCCCTGAACGAAGTGTTCGTGCCTATTCTGCAAAAGCAGTTCCCGGAAATCACCGACTTCTACCTGCCGCCCGAAGGTTGCTCGTACCGGATGGCGGTAGTCACCATCAAGAAACAGTACCCCGGCCACGCCAAGCGCGTAATGCTCGGTGTCTGGTCGTTTTTGCGACAGTTCATGTACACCAAGTTCGTCATAGTCACCGACGACGACATCAACGCGCGGGACTGGAACGACGTGATCTGGGCTATTACCACGCGCATGGACCCCAAGCGCGACACGGTGTTGATCGACAACACGCCGATCGACTACCTGGATTTTGCCTCGCCGGTTTCCGGCCTGGGCAGCAAGATGGGCCTGGACGCCACCCACAAATGGCCGGGCGAAACCCCGCGTGAATGGGGCCGGGTGATAGTCCAGGACGAGGCGGTCAAGCAGCGGGTCGACGCACTCTGGTCAGAATTAGGAATCGATTGATGGCGGCCATGTTGATTTGGGCGGCTCGGAGCCAAGGCGTATGAACGTCACCCTGCAACCCTCGGGTGCGGTACTTAAATTAGAGCCCGGCGAGCGTATTCTCGACGGTGCGCGACGGCTCGGCTACGACTGCCCGCAAAGCTGTCGCAATGGTAATTGCCATATTTGCGCGGCCTTGTTGCTCGACGGGCGGATTCGCCAAGCCGGCGAGGAGCGTGATCACGGCGAGTTGTTCACCTGCATCGCCGAGCCGCTGGAAGATTGCCTGCTGCATTGGGATGGAGTATTGGCGCCCCATGAACTGCCGACGCGCCAGCTCAGCTGTCAGTTGCTTGAGTGCATTGAGGTGGGCGGCGATGTGTGGCGGGTACGCCTGCGCACGCCGGCGGGCAAGGCGCCGCGCTACCACGCCGGGCAGTACCTGTTGATCGAGCGCGAGGGCGGCGAGCCGGCGGCCTTCTCGCTGGCCTCGGCACCGCACTGCGGGCGCGACCTCGAGTTGCACATCCTCGCCCGTGAAGCGAGCAGCCAAGAGCTGCTGGTGCAATTGCAGCGTGACCGCATGGCACGGGTGCAGCTGCCGTTTGGCGACACTCATTTGGCCGAGTTGCCGGATGGGCCCCTGGTGCTGATCGCCGCCGGTACCGGCATGGCGCAGATGCACAGCCTGATCGAACATTGCCGTTCGGCTGGTTTCAAGCATCCGGTGCATCTGTATTGGGGGGCGCGGCGGGCCAAGGACTTTTACCAACTGCCGCACTGGCAAGAGTGGCAGCAACTGCCCAACTTGTTTTTGCATCAGGTGGCCAGCGATCCGCGTGATTGGCACGGTCGGCTCGGCCAATTGCACCAGGCGGTGCGCGAGGACTTTAGCGATCTCAAACCGCTGCACATCTATGCCAGCGGCTCGCCGGGGATGGTCTACGCCACCCTCGATGCCCTGGTCGAAGCCGGTATGGACGCTCAGCAGTTACGTGCCGATGTATTTGCCTACGCGCCGAGGGATTAACAGGGAAGGACCGTGGCGCGACTTCGTAGGGTGGAAAACCGCGAAGCGTTTTCCACCGGCAGGATTGGTCGCGGTTTACCCGTTTGTAGGGTGGGCTTCAGCCCACCGCCGCCCACCGCCGGGCTCTTGGTGGGCTGAAGCCCACCCTACGAGCATCCGTTATCTAACCTGCACCACCAGCTTACCCACCGCGCGGCGCTGGCCGAGGGTATCGATCGCCTCGGCCGCCTGCGCCAGCGGAAACACCTGTGAGACCAGCGGTTTGATTTTGCCCTCGACATGCCAGGCGAACAGCTGGACAAAGTTGGCCGCGTTGTCTTGCGGCTGACGCTGGGCGAAGGCGCCCCAGAACACCCCGAGCACCGCCGCGCCCTTGAGCAGGCAGAGGTTGACCGGCAGTTCCGGGATGCGTCCGCTGGCAAAGCCGACCACCAGCAAGCGGCCGTTCCAGGCGATGGAGCGGATCGCCTGATCAAATATATCGCCACCGACCGGATCGTAAATCACGTCGGCGCCCTGGCCGTTAGTCAGGCGTTTGATTTCTTCTTTGAGATTGCTCTCGCTGTAGTTGATCAGCTCATCGGCGCCGGCGGCCTTGGCCACGGCGAGCTTCTCTGCGCTGCTGGCGGCGGCGATTACCCGTGCGCCCAGGGCTTTACCGATTTCCACTGCAGCCAGGCCGACGCCGCCGGAGGCGCCGAGCACCAGCAGGGTTTCGCCGGGTTGCAGATTGGCGCGCTGCTTGAGGGCATGCATCGAGGTGCCGTAAGTCATGCCGAAGGCGGCGGCGCTGTTAAAATCCATGCTGGCCGGGATCGGCATGACGTTATAGGCCGGCACCGCTACCTGCTCGGCAAAACTGCCCCAGCCGGTCAACGCCATGACCCGGTCGCCGACTTTTAGGTGGCTGACTTTCTCACCGACCGCGCTGACCACCCCGGCGGCTTCACCGCCCGGTGAGAACGGGAAGGGCGGCTTGAACTGGTACTTGCCCTCGATGATCAGGGTGTCGGGGAAGTTGACCCCGGCCGCATGCACCTCGATCAGCACTTCGGTCTTTTTCGGCTCGGGGCTGGCGATCTCTTCCAACACCAGGGTTTCGGCGGGGCCAAAGGCTTTGCATAGCACGGCTTTCATCGACAGTAATCCTCGGGTGGTTATTCCCAGACAGTGCAGCAGCTGAGGGGCGCGGGTCAACGAGCATGGCCGGCTCTGATGCTGCGTTATAAGCATTGGGCTTGGGAGATCGGGCGGCAATGGCTATGCTAGGCCATGCCCCTTACTAGGAAGACTTCTGTGAAAGCCTTGATCGTGTTGTTGCTGGTCCTCTCCCTGCCGTTTACGGCCTTGGCGCAAGAAAAAAAGGAAGAAAAGGAGGGCGAAAATGCCGCGCCGAAAATTATCTATGTCGGCATAGTTCCGGCGCTGGTGGGTAACTACAGCTCGGGCATGAAGATGAAGTTTTACAAGGCCGACATCTCGCTGAAAGTCACCGGCAGCGAGGCCGAGGATAAGGTCAAATATCACGAACCACTGATTCGTAATCAGCTGGTGATGCTGTTCTCCCAGCAGACCGACGAAAGCCTCGGCAGCATGGATGCCAAGGAAAAACTCCGCCAAGAAGCG
>JAIERD010000194.1 GCA_019747155.1 Pseudomonadaceae bacterium | reverse complement strand
CGGCGCCACGCCGGTTTCTTTGTCGGTGTGCCGCCCAAAGTGCGCGCCATGGCCGCCGGGAGCGCTGACCCAGTAGGTGAGCTGGTATTTGCCTGGGCCCATGAGTTTGAGGTTGTCGCCGTAGTGGGGGCCGTCGTTGGCCACCATGGCGTGGAAGTCCCCCTCAAGCACCTGCTCGCTGCCGACCTTTTGCAGGCGGTAGCGCACGCCCAGATAGGGCACGAAACTGCCTTCCTGGAAGCCGTGGGCATTGCTTTCCAGGGCGCTGATGTCGGCCTCCATATGCACATCCGACTCGACCGCCGGGCGCATCATGCCCGGCGGGTCCATGACGATTGGCTGCAGGTACACGGCACCGACCTCCATGCCGGCGCATTGCTGCGGCTCGCCAATCGGGTATTCCTTGGCGTAACTGTGGGTAGCCGCGAGCAGGGCGGTGAGGCTAAGCAGGAGACGGGGGCTCATGGTGAGCTTCCTCTGGCAGTGAAATATGGCCAGAGGTTATGCGCTAGGAATCTAATTAATAATGATTCGCGTCAATTTTCGGCCAGATTGTTCGGCGGCTGAAGAGGTACCTTCCCAGAGGTATGGCGCTCGGCAGCAGGGTGGAGGAGGTTGGCAAGGACTGAAGCGGAGTCGAGCATGAGCAAGAAATTCCCCTTAAACCCAAAACACCCCGAGCGCATTTGCTGGGGCTGCGATCGCTATTGCCCGGTCACTTCGCTGGACTGCGGCAATGGCTCAGAGCGCACCATGCACCCGGTCGAAACCTTCGGTGAAGACTGGCATCTGGCCGGCGACTGGGGGCTGGCGCTGGAAACCGAAACTGAAGCTGAAGCGGACAAGGCGACGGATAAAACGAACTGAGGTTGCGACCGTTGGTAACGGTAAGAATGCAAACCTGTAGGAGCGAGCTTGCTTGCGATGCTTGTGCCATTAGCCGTGCCATCGGGTCTCAAGGGCGGCAGCCTACTGAGTCACTGGCTCAATTCAGATCGCCAGCAAGCTGGCTCCTACAAAGGACTGCGCGCATCTATAGCCTAAAAAATTGGCTATGTAGTACCCAGCTATTACCCGCCCTGATGCTCGCCGCCGCACAATCAGCCCACTGAATACATCCACGGGAGAGCGAGCATGGCGGCGAAGAAGATTTTGATGTTGGTCGGCGACTACGTCGAAGACTATGAAGTGATGGTGCCGTTCCAGGCGCTGCAGATGGTTGGCCATAGCGTGCATGCGGTGTGCCCGGACAAGGTTGCCGGGCAAACAGTACGCACCGCCATCCACGATTTCGAAGGTGAGCAGACCTACAGCGAAAAGCCCGGGCATAACTTTGCGTTGAACTTTGATTTTGCCGAGGTTAGCGCCGACGACTATGACGCGCTGCTGGTTCCCGGTGGTCGGGCGCCGGAATACTTGCGCTTGAACCCCCAGGTAATTGCCTTGGTGCAAGCCTTCGCGGCGGCCAATAAGCCCATAGCGGCGGTGTGTCATGGCGCGCAATTGCTGGCGGCTGCCGGGGTGTTGCAGGGCCGTGAGTGCAGCGCGTATCCGGCCTGTGAGCCGGAGGTGAAGTTGGCTGGCGGCAAGTTCATTGCGTTAAACGCCGATCAGGCGCACGTTGAGGGTAACCTGGTCAGCGCGCCGGCATGGCCTGCGCATCCAAGCTGGTTGGCGGCATTTTTGGCGCTGTTGGGCACGCAGATTATTTTGTAGCGGCGACTGCCGTCGGGAGGTAAAGCATGTGTGAGTTATACGTTAAAGCCGACCCGATTCTGTACGAGTCCCGTTCGCGCTCGCTGCGTATCCGTGGCGTGGTGACCACCTTGCGCTTGGAGAACCAGTGCTGGGACATACTCGCGCAGATTGCTGCGGTGGATGGCATGAGCACCAATCAGCTGATTACCAAGCTGTATGACGAAGTGCTGGAATACCGTGGCGAGGTGGTTAACTTCGCCTCGTTTTTGCGGGTTAGCTGTATGCGTTTTCTCAGTCAGCGGCCAAGCAATGTGCGTGAGCTGCCTAGCCTGCAACGGGCTCAGTCCTGAGGCTGGACCAGTTACGTGTTGTGCCGAGCGGAGGCAGAACTGTCGGCGATGGGCTTTGCGTAGGGTGGGTTTTAGCCCACCAAGTTTGCGCCGCTCAGAAGTGGTGGGCTGAAGCCCACCCTACGAAATCGATCGGCCGGCAACACGTAACTGGGACATAGCCAAACAAAAACGCCCGGTCAGTTGACCGGGCGTTTTTTATTTGCGGGGTCAGGCTTTATTTGATTTCGACGGCCAGGCTGTCGTGAATCTTCTTCTGCCAGATCGCAGGTCCGGTGATATGCACCGACTCGCCCTTGGTGTCGACGGCCACGGTGACCGGCATATCTTTCACGTCGAACTCGTAGATGGCTTCCATGCCCAGTTCGGCGAAGGCCACCACGCGGGATTTCTTGATCGCCTGGGCGACCAGATAGGCGGCGCCGCCGACGGCCATCAGGTAGACGGCCTTGTTGTCTTTGATCGCTTCGATGGCAATTGGGCCGCGCTCGGACTTGCCGATCATGCCCAGGAGGCCGGTGCTTTCCAGAATCTGCCGGGTGAACTTGTCCATCCGCGTGGCGGTGGTCGGGCCGGCAGGGCCAACCACTTCGTCACGCACCGGATCGACCGGGCCGACGTAGTAGATAAAGCGGCCCTTGAGGTCGAACGGCAGCGTCTCGCCACGGTTGAGCATCTCGACCATGCGCTTGTGCGCGGCATCCCGGCCGGTGAGCATTTTGCCGTTGAGCAGCACGGTTTCGCCCGGCTGCCAGCTCTGCACGTCTTCCGGGGTCAGGGTGTCGAGATTCACCCGACGCGCGCTCGGGCCGGCTTCCCAGACGATTTCCGGGTAGGCGTCCAGGTCCGGTGCCTCCAGTTCGGCAGGGCCGGAACCATCCAGTACGAAGTGGGCGTGACGGGTGGCCGCGCAGTTGGGGATCATGCACACCGGCAAGCTGGCGGCGTGAGTTGGGTAGTCCATGATCTTCACGTCGAGCACCGTGGTCAGGCCGCCCAAGCCCTGGGCGCCGATGCCCAGTTGGTTGACCTTGTCGAATAGCTCCAGGCGCATTTCTTCCAGTTTGTTCTGCGGGCCGCGGGCTTTCAGCTCGTGGATGTCGATGGAGTCCATCAACACTTCCTTGGCCATTACCGCAGCTTTCTCGGCGGTGCCGCCGATGCCGATGCCGAGCATGCCGGGTGGGCACCAGCCGGCGCCCATTTCTGGCACAGTTTTCAGTACCCAGTCGACGATCGAGTCGGACGGGTTGAGCATCGCCATCTTGGATTTGTTTTCCGAGCCGCCGC
>JAIERD010000074.1 GCA_019747155.1 Pseudomonadaceae bacterium | reverse complement strand
GCAGTTCGTCGCGGCCTGATCTCATGATCACTGGTAAACCCCGTACTCCAAACGGGTCAAAAGCTCGCTCACAAGCTGTGTGCCGATCGCGTTATCCATTAGGTCGATGGGTCTCCAGCCATCAAGACCTATGGCAGGCTTTGACATCCAAACTTCTGCCAACTCAGGTGTACCTATCACCCTGATTACTTGCTCTAAGGTTTGAGCGCCCAGGAGTGCTCGGGCACTCTGCTCTGAGTTCAATGGCTCTGTTGGTTTCTGCTGACGCCGCTGAATGGTCCGTTTTGAAAGGCCTGTCAGAACCATCAGCAGATATCCACTATTGAACATTTTGAGCGAATTCGTGAACTCAGTGAGGGCGGCAATCGTGATCCTTTCTCTGTTCACGCGATACACCGCACCCAGATCAACTGGTGGCGTTCCGCCTGTGAGAAGAGTAGTCACGAATGTCCTCCTGGAGGTACCAGAGCCTTTCGCCACTTGCTTGGCGTTACAGTGCCCGGTTGCAGAGCAAGATTTACCTAGCCTGACCTCTCCTTTGATGGAGTCTACTTTTGATTTTCCGACTCTACCGGGGGCTGTCTCGTCCATACGCACCTGCTTTTCGTAACATGGCACTAAATATTGCGCCAACAGCCGTGGACGCGTTTATTCTTGAGGTCGACCAGAGCGTACGGCGTGCTCCAAACCCAGTCACCTAGGGTAAATCGTAGAGCTCTATCTGCGACTGCCGTGTGAGCGCAGCTTCAAAAGCAAGCCAGCAACTGCTGCCTGTAATGCTGAGAAAAACTGACCTGATAGCTTGGCTCAGCTACCACTCCAGCTAGGCAGATGAAGCTCGTATCCCCCGAGTGAACAGTCTGTTCAGTCCCAAATCCAATACTTTTAACTATTTCGTCTGGGTTGCCGCCAACATCAATCAAGCTCTGCTTTGAATCTGGGCTGATAGCTGAAATATGCACTTCGTTCAGCACCGCAAGATCATCCGGCAGGTCATCCGCAATCCGCTCCGCAAAGCCCTGAAGCGTCGGTTCCGCCAACATGAATAGCCACGCCTGCTCATCAGCTTCACCTGTGCGCCGAAGCACCCGCCCAAGTACCTGCCTGTAATGCAGCTCGGTGCGGATACGACTCAGGTAACAGCAAACTTGTAGCCGAGGTATGTCGGTGCCTTCACTTATCATTCCCACGGCGACAATCCAACGGCAGACGCTGTGCCTGAACGCATTAATCACGTGCTGCGCATCCGGGGTTTTATTGGTCACAATACGGCAACCTTCACCCCTTGCCTCCAGGGCCTGGGCAATTTGTTGAGCGTGTTCAATGTCGGTAGCTACTACCAAACCGGCTGCATCAGGCTTGTTCAGGCGAAGCTCATTGAGCTTGCTGCAGCCAAGGTCGAGGAGCGGATTAATCACCTCATCATGGCGCAGCAGCTCTTCGTAGGTGACAGATGATTCCCCCAATAATTTGGCGATGCTGGGAAAGAGCCTTACAGAGCTATCAGCGCCAAGTTCTTCCGTGAGTTTCACCCTCTGATTGTCGAGCAACACTATGCGAGGTGATCGGCACACGCCATCGGCAATGGCCTCTTTAAGGCCGTAACGGTAGTCGCAGATCAGATGCCCCTCGGGCGAAGAGTAACGAGCCAAGACTATGGCCTTGTCATCCGAGCGCCAGGGCGTACCAGACAGGGCCAAAGTGAAGGCCGCGCGATCTTGTACCCGATGCAGTATCTGCTGCCCCCAAGCGTTGCTGAGCAGCGGATCATGGCCGGCACAATGGTGGATCTCATCGAAGACCACGAGCACCCGATAGTCATCAAGAAGCTGCCAGAATCCCTCATCACGGTATTCCATAGCCTGATAGGTATAGGCCGCACCCACAGCGCCTATCTGGCCGTCGAGACGCTTGCCTAGTACCTCTGCGAAGGTCGAACGGAAGCCTTCAACGACCTGGCAGGAAGGCGCAAAGCACATTACCAAGTCGATTCTGTCCTGTTCAAGCAGTCGGCTAGCCAGTTCCGCAGCCATGCGCGTCTTCCCGGCCCCCGGCGTTGCTTGGCAGAAGAAATGCGGCGTGACGTTAAAGTGCTCCAACGCTTTGTTGATGCAGCTGTTTTGCCAGTCTCTCAGTGTTCCGCTCATTGTGTGGCGGCAAGCGTCTTGAGGGTCTTTTCGATGGCACGAAGATGTCCAAGTAGACGCGAACTACGATCTCTGGCCTCCAGGTAATCGCCTTCAACCCTGTCCCGCAGATGCGGCATCTCGTCCAGAAGTAACTTGAAGCGTTCCGCCTCGCCCATCGAAGACAGGAAGTCCAAGCGAATTTCCTTGTGAAGAGTTTCCAACTGCTGATCTGTATTGGCTGAAGATTTGACCGGAAAAGCCTGCAGTTCTGTCTTTGAAGGTTCCTGCTCTGGAACCTCGATCGTCTTGAGGCTGCTTTCAAAACCTTTGTCGATCAGCTCCAGTTGTAGATGTGCCGGAATCGGCTGCAGATGATAGACCTGTCCTCGAACACGGCGATCCTTATCAAGCACAACCCAGCCCATGCGCAGCAATCGGCGGATCTGCTCATACACGTAGCGGCGCACATCGGCGATTCGGAAATTCATGCCAACCAAGCTTTTGGCATAGGCATCGCGCAGTTCACGAGTCGTGAACTTTGTGCGCCCTTCCTCTTGAAGCAGCTCATACAGACGCCTGTCAAAGATGAACGAGGCCGATTTCATTGAGGCACCTGGAGAGTAATAGCGAAAAATACGGATTATAGTCCGTGGCCTGTGCGTCCGCAAACACACGATAGTGCAGCCTCAAGTGGAATTGAGGCGGTCATGGATAATTTGGCGAAGGCGTTAGGGGAACGCATTCGGGCGCAGAGAAAGATCCGGCGGATTTCTCAGGATGCTCTCGCCCTGGCCTGCAGTCTTGACCGTAGCTACATGGGGCGAATAGAGCGCGGAGAAGTAAATATTACCGTCGAGAAGCTCTACCGGATCGCAGGTGAGCTGTCATGCGATCCGTCCTACCTACTGCCCCAGGTCGCAGAACTGCAGCCCACCTGACAGTCACCGGCGCTGTTGCTTTGCTCCAAGCCAACCGCCGACTTCGCATCTTAACAATCACCAATGCAAACGCCCGGCTCTTGGTCTCGTTATCCAGAGCTTCTCGTGGTCGGTCATGGAGCCCTATGCTGTGTCCAGCACGCGCTTAGGGAACAGGCTGTGCATCAATTGCTCCACCGAGTGGTTGTTAACCTGGGCCATCACACCTTCTTGGCGACTGTTGCGCGGGGCAATGCCGGTGAGGAACCCAATAATGTTGTTTC
>JAIERD010000302.1 GCA_019747155.1 Pseudomonadaceae bacterium | reverse complement strand
TAAGTACAGCAGCACAAGAAAGACGCTGATTAGATTTCAAGAATGTAATGTTGAGCTCACGCTGCTGTTAGCTTCAGCACCGTAAAATTCATTCGAACTTGCAGAAGTTGTCCATGAATCTCGACAAGCTACTAATTGAACTTTACGAGGCCTCCTTATGAAAATATTTAAAGCTCTGGTTATTGGAACGGCACTTCTCGGCTCCACACTGACTTATGCAGCAGACGGCGCTGAACGTTCAATTAAAATGAATGAAAAATTCAGAGCAGATCAAAAACGAATTCACGGAACTGAGCCCGCCGCCAAACCAGCGGACGAGTTAAAGGTTAAGACCACCAGCCAAGATCGGATCGACACCGATACTAAAAAAGAAACCAAGGCTGACTGACCGCTCACTTCCGAACGATGTTCACCTCTAGAAGCTCCCGAGCTCCTTTGGAAAGAGGTGTACCCTCAGCGCCCTTCGGGGCGCTTTTTTTATTCAATCTGTTTTATATTCCATAGCTTAACTGTGAATATAAAACGTCACCACGATAGAGGGCTAAACCCGACCTGAAGGCCAGCGCCCTGGCCAAGCTACTGCCGCATTGTTGGCCTCCGTTCCCACACAAGGCTTGTTAGGCTGACGCCCTTTCCGTGCTCAAGGGGGAAGCTATGAATAGGGATACGCTTGAACAGAACCAGATACCGATCTATTTCGTTGCGGTCATAGCCGCTGCAATCGGTGGGTTGATGGCGCCCTCAGCCGCACAGGGCCTGAATGCGTTGGTAACCCCTACTATCGCGGCACTGATGTACGCGATGTTTCTGCAATATTCCGTAAGTTGGACCCATGGGTGGAGTCGCTTAACAAAAAGTGATTGACAGTTTTCGCAGAGACCTCCCTCTGTAACATGGATCGTTGACAGATCGCCTCTGAAAATCCGAGTGAGCGGGGATACAGCCTGAGTAGTGATCGCCCGGATAGGGCTTTGCTGCTCGTCATCTCAAGCTCTTTGTGCATGACCGCGCTACTGGCTGCTTTGAGGTAGAAGGCGTCTACTGTGGCTTCAGTTGCAATGCTGCCTTCAACTCCACTGGGCGGTGAGAGTGAGTGCAGCGACTTGGGATGCATCGTAAACGCCTAATCGCTAGTGTCGACTCATCCAAGTTAAGGGTGAGTCATGTCCTATCGAAATCCTCTGCACGAAGCGCGCCTGGTTCTTCTTCCGGCCCTTCGAAACGCCTTCTCAAGCCTGTGCGTCGGTGAAGTGCCAGGCGCAAAAAAATTATGTTGGAAGGGAGCGGCTCTGAAAATGTGTATCAGGTTGGTGAAGTTGGCGGAGATAACTACCCTGATTTGTATAATTTCCCGTTTCTGTTTCACTCAAATGGAGATCCATGGAAAGAGGCTAACGATTATCTGCTGAGCCTCATGCGTGACAGGGCTCCGATCAATCGGCGCACTGACGATGTTCGGCGGCGTGCCAGCAAACTGCTTGATTACCTCCTGTTCTGCGAGGACAACGATCTTGCTTGGCTCGACTTCTCCGGTGCCCGGCCCTCGCTTCGTCCGACCTACCGATACTTCTATCACCTGATTAACGAAGGCACTCGCAGTAATCAGGTAATCAATCAATACACCGGAGTTGTCTACCACCTCTACAGGTACGTCTCCGAGCATTGGCATGATCTCGACATGAAGCGTGTCGATACGATCAAGCAGGTGCGGTTCATCGTGCAGAGTGCAGAGTTCTAAAGGCACAAAAGTTATAGATGCAGAAAAGCGCAGTCAAGCGCGGCGCACGCCGCCGGTTAGTTCAGTGCCGCTGGGGTTCGTGCGGGAAGACGGCGAAGATCTTAGGCCACTTTTCAATCTTGAGTTGAGTGCGTTTCTTGACGCTATTCGCAATGAAAAAGAATGGTCTGCGGTTGAGCGATTGATACTGTTGACCGCGCTAATGACTAACAGCATTGTCGACCTCAAACCTTCTTGAACGCCAGGATCGATCAGGTGGGCTGAAGCTCTGACACCTGAGGCAGTAGGTCGGGTGGATCACAGGCGAGCTCGCCTGCGATGCGATATAACTTCTCGACAGTAATGTTTACTTCGCCTCGTTCGATTCGCCCCATGTAGCTGCGGTCAAGGCTGCAGGCCAGCGCGAGTTCATCCTGAGAAATCTTGCAGATCTTTCTCTGCGCCCGGATGCGTTCCCCTAACGCTTTCGCCAAATTACCCATGACCGTCTCAATTCCACTTGAGGCGGCACTATCGTGCGTTTGCGGATGCACAGGCCACGGACTATAATCCGTTTTTTTTCCGCTATTACTCTTCTGGTGCCTCAATGAAATCGGCCTCGTTCATCTTTGACAGGCGTCTGTATGTGCTGATTCAGGAGGAAGGCCGCACAAAGTTCACAACCCGTGAGTTGCGCGATGCTTATGCCAAAAGTCTGGAAGGCATGAGTTTCCGTATCGCCGATGTGCGCCGCTATGTGTATGAGCAGATCCGTCGATTGCTGCGCATGGGCTGGGTTGTGCTTGATGAGGATCGCCGTGTTCGAGGACAGGTCTATCATCTGCAGCCGATTCCGGCACATCGGCAACTTGAGCTGATCGACAACGGTTTTGAGAGCAGCCTCAAGACGATCGAGGCTCCAGAGCAGGAACCTTCAACGACAGAATTGCAGGCTTTTCCGATCAAATCTTCAGCCAATACAGATCAGCAGTTGGAAACTCTTCACAAGGAAATCCGCTTGGACTTCCTGTCTTCGATGGGCGAGGCGGAGCGCTACAAGTTACTTCTGGACGAGATGCCGCATCTGCGGGACAGGGTTGAAGGCGATTACCTGGAGGCCAGAGATCGTAGTTCGCGTCTACTTGGACATCTTCGTGCCATCGAAAAGACCCTCAAGACGCTTGCCGCCACACAATGAGCGGAACACTGAGAGACTGGCAAAACAGCTGCATCAACAAAGCGTTGGAGCACTTTAACGTCACGCCGCATTTCTTCTGCCAAGCAACGCCGGGGGCCGGGAAGACGCGCATGGCTGCGGAACTGGCTAGCCGACTGCTTGAGCAGGACAGAATCGACTTGGTGATGTGCTTTGCGCCTTCCTGCCAGGTCGTTGAAGGCTTCCGTTCGACCTTTGCGGAGTTGCTAGGCAGGCGTCTCGACGGTCAGATAGGTGCTGTGGGGGCAGCCTATACCTATCAGGCCATGGAATACCGTGATGAGGGATTCTGGCAGCTTCTTGATGATTATCGGGTGCTCGTGGTCTTCGATGAGATCCACCATTGTGCCGGCCATGATCCGCTGCTCAGCAACGCTTGGGGGCA
>JAIERD010000132.1 GCA_019747155.1 Pseudomonadaceae bacterium | reverse complement strand
ATCCCAGCATGGCTCACCGCAAATCTTCGCGCCCAGGCGCATATAGGCCTTGAGCAGCGGCGGCATTTCGGCGATCACGTTGCTGGGTAAATCCAGGCTTGGCAGCGGGTGTTTCGGTTCGGCGCGCAGGTGTTCCTGGCACAGATAACGTTCGCGCAGGCGCTGCATAATTGCCTGGGCTTGCACGCCGCCGTCCTGCATGGGGATGCTGGCGCAGCCCATCAGGTAGCGATAACCGCCTTCATTCAGTACTTCGGCTAACTCGCCCCAGAGCACGGCGATGGTGCCGCCGTTGCGGTAGGCCGGGTCGACGCAGGTGCGGCCGATTTCCAGTATTGGCCCTTGCAACTTGGCCAGGCCGTGCAGGCTGAATTCTTCTTCACTGTAAAAGCTGCCCAGGGTCGCGGCGGCCTGATGGTCGAGTAGCCGGGTAGTGGCGACCAAGCGCCCGCTGTTTAAATCCCGTACGCCGATGTGCGCGCAGTGTGGGTCGTAGTCGTCCATGTCCAGGCCCAGTTCAGCGCCTTTCAGCTTGGCCGAAAACTCGCGGCTAAACACCTGATAGCGCAACGCTTGTGCCTCGCGCAAAGCGCTGGCGCCGACTAATCGTTCGGCTTGCAGACGACGCTCCGTGCTGGCAACGCGGGTGAGGGCGATGGTGCTCATTGTGTAGCCTCCATGAAGCAGCCGGATGGGTTGCGGTCTGTAGACTTCTTGAGAACCTGTGCAATCTCTGCTGCGCTTGGGCATGCTGCGTTGAACTGCGGCTCGGACTGCTCATTTACACTGCGTAAATTGCGCGTCCTCACCGCCGTTCGCCTTGCTTGCCCTGCGCTCGCGACGACCTTGAACAGGTTCTACTGCCAACTCAGACTAAGTAACCCCGGTGTCATTGCCGTGACGAAGTGGTGATGCTTGTATGACAGCCCTTATTGGCTATTTAGGAGTTTTTGATGCCTTGGCAATCGCTACTTGAACGCACTGAACGACTGCCGGCGCAGCCGCTAGAAGACTGGTTTGCCGCTGTGCAGTTGCAACTGGGCGATGTTGCCCCGCTGCACTTGGCGCTGCTCGGTGGGCGTTTGGCGGCGACACCGGGGCTGGCGTTTTTGGCCGGTTATCAAGCGGCGTTGCGGGTGCTCTGGCCCTCGGCGCCGGCAGGTCTTGGCGCCCTGTGCGTGACCGAGAGCAAAAGCACCCGGCCGGCCGATATGCACACTCGGCTGAGCGGGCTGGCGCTGACTGGCCGCAAAGATTTTGTCACCGCAGCCGAGGCGGCCGACTGGTTGTTGGTGGCCGCCCGTGATGAAGCAGCCGGGGCGCCGGTGCATTTGTCGCTCTGCGTGGTCTATCGCGGCGCGCCGGGCGTGCGTATCGAGCCGCTGCCGAGCTTGCCGCTGATGCCGGACATCGGCCACGCCCGTTTGCACCTGGAGCAAGCCAGTTGTGAGCTGCTCGCTGGTGATGGCTGGGACGCCTACGTCAAACCCTTTCGCAGCATCGAAGACCTGCATGTGCTGGCCGCCCTCGGCGCCTGGCTGTACGGCGTCGGGCAGGACAGCGGCTGGTCGCAGAGCCTGCAACTGCGTCTGTTGGCCCTGCTGGCCGGCTGCGCCGAACTGACTCGGCAATGCCCGAACGCGGCCACCAGTCATCTGCTGTTGGCCGCCTTGTTCACGCAGTTTGCCGCCTTGCGCCCCGAGGTGGATGCCGCTATGGCCGCCGGCCCGATCGCCTGGGCGCAACTGTGGCAGCGTGATCAGAACCTGCTGAACATCGCCGCCAGCGCACGGGCCAAGCGGCTTGAAAAGGCCTTGCTCAGCCTCGGGGTGACTGACCAATAGCGCCACCAGGCTGGCGCGTTCGGCCCTTCATGCGGTCACTGGGTGCGTGCTAGGGTGCAGCCTCAAATAACACCTGAGGCGGCCTTATGCCCACTGCAGTTTTTCGTCGTCTGTGCCTGGCAACTGGCCTGTGCGCCGTTGCCACGCTGGCGAGCGCCGAAACCTGGCCGAGTGCCGATTGGGCCACGGCAATAACGCCTAGCAGTCCCGCCATTGCGGCGCTGGAAGCCTATGCCTTTGCGCCGCGTGACGATGAGAGTCGCAAAGGCGTGCGCACCGACGCCTTGCTGGTGATTCGTGACGGCCAGGTCATCTATGAACGTTACGCCGGTCCGACCACGGCCCGCACCCCGCACTTGGCCTGGTCGATGAGCAAAAGCTTGCTGGCCGCGACCATGGGCGTCGCCTATGGCGAGGGGCGCTTCAAACTCACCGATAGCGCAGCGCAGTACTACCCGGCGTTTGCCGCGCATCCGCAGATCAAACTTGGCCACCTGTTCAACTGGGCCTCGGGCCTGGACTGGCAGGAGGACTATGAACTGGCGCCGCTGAAGTCCTCGGTGGTGGCCATGCTCTACACCCGTGGCCGCAGCGATATGCCGGCCTTTGTCGCCAGCCATAACGGTGAAGCGGCGCCGGGCACACGGTTTCGTTATTCCAGTGGCGACAGCAATGTGTTGTCGGCAGCGCTGCGCGGCATGCTCGGTGACGCGGCTTACGCCAACTACCCATGGACGGCGCTGTTCGAGCCTTTGGGGATCAGTTCGGCCACCTGGGAGACCGACGCCAGCGGCAATTTCGTCGCTTCCTCCTATGCCTATCTGACCGCCCGCGATCTGGCCCGTGTCGGCCTGTTGATGCAGCGTGACGGTCGCTGGGGCGAGCGCCAATTACTGCCCAAGGCCTGGGTCGAGTTCAATCGCACGCCGTTCGCTGCGTATCAGCCGATTGCCGGTGAGGCGGTGCCAGGCGGTCAGTGGTGGTTGAATCTGCCGGTGGCAGGCGCGGCCAAACCTTGGCCAGATGCGCCGGCTGAAACCTTTGCCGCCCTCGGCCATTGGGGCCAGGCGCTATACGTGTTGCCCGCCGAGAAGTTGGTGATAGTGCGTTACGCCGATGACCGCGACCAAAGTTATCAACACAACGCCTTACTGAAACTGGCCCGCGCGGCCTTCGCTCCTGAGGTGGCGCAATGAGCCCGAGCAAACTGATCAAAGCCCGCCCGCTTAGCAGCCTGTTACTGCTGGCGATACTGTTGTCGGGCGCCTGGGGCTGGGCTAATCGCACCTACTTGCAAGCCTTCCCGGACATAGTCGGCGCCTACACCGCCAAGGAGTATTGCTCCTGCCGCTACGTGATGGACAACCCCGCCGACTACTGCGCCAGCTACGTGAAGTTGAGCCTGCCGGTCAGCGATTTCTTCGATGACGTCGCCCATAAACAGGTCACCGCCAGCGGCCTGGGCC
>JAIERD010000343.1 GCA_019747155.1 Pseudomonadaceae bacterium | reverse complement strand
CATTGTTGCGTGCTGGTACTTGTACCCCACCAGTTGACGGCCTTGACCAAGGCTGCAGTTGCCTGGATTGAGCAGCTGCCTACCTTTCTTTCCGTCAAAACGGCACGGTTTACGGTCTCTCCCGACACTTTGGCCTGACAATGTGGGCACACTTCACTTGGGAGCATCGAGACTGGCACCCCGCAAGCCATTAGCTCTTCTCGAAGCGGCTCCGCACCAGCGAGTGTTTTATGGCGAAGCCATATAGGCTCCCGGCTTGCTTCACCATTGATGATCAAGAGTGACGTGACATCATGATCCAGCTTGCAGCTGAAGCAGTGCGCTGGGGCAGCGTACTGGTCAATCACCGCATGCTCACCTACCCGCACAGTGCCAAACCAGAAGCGCCGATCGAGCATTGCGCGAATGAACTCGGCCAAGGGAACCCCATGCCAGCGAAATACCGGGGCTGGTGGTGAGCCATCGGCCTTGTGGTGCATCAACATGCGCTTGGCATAAACCTCAAAGGTGCCGTTGGAGCGCATTCCGACTCTAGCGGCAGGGATTTGCTCTCGAACAAGAAACTGCTCTTGGCGGTGAAGCCAGAGGGCTTTTACACCAGCAGACCAATATCTGGTATGCCGCTCTGCGGTGACCTTTGGGCTTTGGTTGCTCCACTGGATCTCGACAGCAAACCTGGTACTGCCGCGAGAAGCCATAACATCGGCTACCCAGACTTCGCCTCCGCGGGAGTCGCCTCGCACCTCGGTGTCGGCATCCCATCCGTTCGCAATGAGCGCTTCGCACACCTGCAGCTTGATCTCCAGGTGTTCGGCGGACTCCGATACCGACGCGCACGTGCCTCTGACTTTGTGCGCAAAGAATCGAGTTCCGCACTCAAGCTGCTTCAGGACTACACCGCGGCCGCAGCAAGGCATGCGCAGGTGACGAAGCTGGACATTGGCCAGCCGCAGCGACGCCCACTCCATAGCACCAAGCTTGAACGAGTGAATGCTCTTCCCATCTGCGTCGACGCACCTTAGAGGCATAGCAACTCAGCCGTCAGTAAGGGCGAAGATCAGCCAGGCCGTCACTCCAGTCATCCCAGGAGTTCACGTTTTTCGCCAAGTCGATCATCTGCTCTATATCCACCCCGCGCGCCATTGCCTCAGAAACCTGCTGATCAAGCCAGTGGGATTTAAGGTTCTTCAGCCTCTTGCGGAGAATGCCGGCAAGATAAGCCCGCCGCCCCGAAAGTCCTCCCTGCAGCTTCACCAGCATTACTGACAGGGCCGGAAGCTCCCGATCAATCTCGGGATTGAACTCGGGGTTAGTGATCAGTGCGTCAAGGCCTTGCAAGATTCCAGCAGCGCCATACCGTTTGGTCAGAGTACGGACACGCCCCTCGCCATATTCAGTGAGGCGCGCGGGGCTTACGAAATCGTTGTAGGCCCGGATTGAGACTTCGTGCCCGACCGCCGGCGAGATGCGCTCAGCAACCCTCGCTGAAAGCTTCATCAGCGCTAGCTGCAGGTAAGCCAGGTCGTGTCCATTCAGCCGGGAAATAGCGGCACCAACTTGTTCTAGTGGAGCACCTACCTCTTCAGGCAAGCCTTCCCCTGCCAACCGGCGAGCCAATGATGGCCGCAGCGGGACACCCCAAGCATCCAGAACGGTTTCGCAGGCATTCCGTTCATCCGGTTGGAGTGTTGCTAGCTCACCCTTGATGGCCGGAACAAAGCGCTCCCAAGGGATTTCATCAGCCTCAAAGGGGGAATACTCGCTCTCTTCAGCTGCTTCCTCGACCAAGTACTTTGCGAACGAGCCCGGGTTTATTTGGTTGAGGCATTCAGGCCTCAGGATCCAGTAGAAGTCATCCTGCGCAAGGGAGTCCTCGAACAAGTCGCACAGCTCGCGCGCGCTCGCGAGAACCTCCTCGTCACCCAGGAAGTCCCTGAAACCACGGAGAAAAGAGTTCCGCAGGTCGCCACTGGGAAGGGCCTTGTAAATTCGCCCCCCCATAACCGCCGCCCAAGGCGCCGAATCCCCCCAACCACCTGTGTAGGTCGTTCGCCCAGGCAATAGGAAATTAAACAAAGGCTCTGCTATGCACGGAGACTTCAGCACACTATCTGCCGGCCCATCCGCGGTCATCCCCATCGCCAGTGAAACCACTTTCTCCTGATCATATGCCGCTATGGCTTCCAGCAATTGAACCTCGGGGCGACTCAGGCTGATGACCTTTAGCTCTGTGGGCAAACAGTCCAGGTACTCCAGGCGGTCTGCCTCAATCGCGACCGAAGTAACCGTTTTCTCCAGATCATGATGATCTTTAAAACGTAGGCACAGCTCGGTTAACGCTGCCTTGGCCTGCTGAAGATTCCCAGCGACCAAAGCTGCGCGATAGAGCACTGATAAAACCGGTGTTTCTGCAGCATTGACAGTAGAAACCAGCTCACTGAGGGCGCTTATCTGTGGCTCGGTACGATCGCGGTAGAAATTGAAGATCCGGGTACACAGCTCCAGCGTTTCTTGGCACTTAGATCGGCACTCGGCAAGCGCAGTTGATGCCTTGGATTGGAGAGTTCGCATCTCTGGGGTGCCATGGGCAAGCTCCAAGGAGTGGTACCAGCAGCCGGCGATCAGGTACTCTCGAAGGGCCGGCCAGGAATCCATTTCCATCGCACATTGCAAAACGCTGGTCAGCTGCTCTGCTTGTTCCTCTTTAGCCACGCCTGGCTTATACCGGTTGGCGTCATAAGCCCACAGATGAAGAGCCAGGCCCCAAGGCGTTGCGTCCTCGATGACGACGTCCAGAAAGGTGTGGAAATCTTCCTGCCCTACACAAAACAGGCTGTAGGCAAGTTTCTCTTTCCTGTTCCTGTCATCAAGATCGAGCGACCTATAAACCGCAGCAGCCTCGCCATATCGCTTGTTGATGAAGTGCCGATCAGCCTCGGCCTCACCCCCTGTACCTTGCACTTCAGCACCGGTATTGCGTGCGGTTATCAGGTCAGGTAGCGACAAAAGGGAGAGGATGGAACGTGCTGACATACTGGCTGTGCTCAAGTGTTGGAGTCCTGCCCAGAGCTTAACCGTTTCGCTGCTGGCCAGGTGCAGCCGACAATGCAGACGGTGAAAATGCCCCAAGGCATAACGAGTTCCTAGTAGGTGTCACCATCGGCAGTGACGTTGACCTTCCGTGTAGCGCGGTTAGGAGTGCGACTTTTGTTCCGATGCAGACCATCAAGCCGACTTGTAAACGTTTTTACACAGCCTCGGCCAGAAGCA
>JAIERD010000373.1 GCA_019747155.1 Pseudomonadaceae bacterium | reverse complement strand
TCCAGAACGCCAGCCAGTAACGGCCATTGGCCAAGCCCTGCTCGGCCAGATAATGGATATAGCTCCACAATCCGCTAACCGACAACGCCTCCGGCTCCAGCACCACGGTGCCGAGCAGTTGCGGGCTGAGTTCGACACTCCAGCGCTCGCTGGCGCTGTGTACGACCTCACTGGACTGCTCATGCAATTGGGTGGTGGCGACATCTTCCAGCTGCCAGTGATCGCCTTGGTAGAGGGCGCGGCGAGCAAAGCTGGCAGCTTGCAAATTGCGCTGTTGATCGAACTGGTAGCGCGTCACCCCAAGTAATACGCCATTGGGTTGCACGGCATTGATGTGCACGAATTCATCGCCTTGACGATGCCACAAACCGCGCTTGGCCGTTTGCGCCTCACCACCGCCCTGAGCCATGGCACGATTGGCCTGGGCCAAATTCTCGCTCCAGGGCGCAACGTATTCACCGATCAAGATGCCCAGCAGCATCAGCACCAGCATCGGTTTCATCACCGCCCAGACGATCCGCCCAACCGATACCCCGGCCGCGCGCATAACGGTTAACTCACTGTTGCTGGCCAGATTACCCAAACCGATCAAACAACCAATCAAGGCGGCCATCGGCAGCATTTCATAGATACGCCGCGGCACCGTCAGCAGTACCCACTCAGCCGCATTAAGCAGGCCGTAGGTCTCACCGACATCGCCCAATTCCTCGATATAGGCAAACAACAGCGACAGACCGACGATGATGCCGAGCACCGCCAGAATGGCGAAAAACACACTGGTGCCAATGTAGCGATCCAGCTTAACCATGGATCACCCCCGACACGGCGCGACGCGCCGACCACTTGAGCCGCAGCGGCTCCCAATACAGCATGCTCAACGCCAACAGCAGGAATATCCCATGCACCCACCACAAGCCCAATTGCACAGGCATTTTGCCTTTATCCAGCGCGCCACGTGCGGCCACCAGCAAGGCCAGATAGGTCATATACAAGAGCACCGCCGGTAACAATTTGAGAAAGCGGCCCTGACGCGGATTGACCCGCGACAGCGGCACCGCCATCAGCGCCACCACAAACACCAGCAAGGGAATCGACAAGCGCCATTGTAGCTCGGCGCGGTCCACCAGGTTGTCACTGCCAAACAAATCACCGGTCGGCACCGCCTCGCGCTCACCGATCTCCTCGCTCACTTCAGGCTTGGGCAGCAACACACCGTAGGTTTCATACTGAATTTTGCGATAGTCGGCCTGACCTGGGTTGCCGTCATAGCGATAGCCGTTTTGCAGCACCAGATAACGGCTGCCATCGGCCTGAATCTCTTGATGGCCCTTCTCGGCCACCAGCACGGTAATTCCAGTTTGCTTATCACCGGCCTTGGACAGGCGCTTGTCGGAGATAAACACCCCCGACAGCTGGCTGCGATCGGCAGTCAACTGCTCGGTGTAGGTGACCCGCGAGCCTTTACGAATTGACTGAAAACGCCCGGCCTCGAGGGTGTCAAACTCGGTCATGGCCGCTTGTTTATTGAGAATCCGCGCCACCTCGGTCGAACCTTGCGGCGCCAGGCCCAGGCTCAGCCAAGCGACCACGCAAGCCACGCCGGTGGCCGACACCAGGGTATAGCCGGCCAAGCGCTGCTGGCTCATGCCGGCGGATGACAGCACCGTCATCTCACTGTCCAAGTACAGCCGCCCGTAGGCCAGCAGCACCCCGAGAAACAACCCCAGGGGCAAAATCAGCTGCAAGAAGCTCGGCAGCTTGTAGGCCATAATCAAGAACAGCACCGTATGGTCCAGCCGGCCTTCAGCCGCTTGCGCCAGGTACTTGATAAAACGCCCGCTCATAATAATGACCAGCAGCACCGCGCTTACGGCGCCGGAGGTCATTAACAGTTCACGGGATAAATAACGGAAGACGATCAAACCGGACACTCCAGGGTTGTCAGGCTCAGGTGGCTACGCTCAAACTAGCCACATTGTTGCCGGCCCGCCATAAGGCGCAGCACCAAAAATCAGCCGGCATTATCCTGCAATCACGACTCTTTGTCTTGGGGACACCTCGCTATGCAATTTCTGGTTAAAAGCAGCCCTGCCGCAACCCTGAAAACCGCCACTTTGGTAGTCGCGATTGGCGAAGGCGGCAAACTCAGCGCCACCGCCCAAGCTATCGACAGCGCCAGCAATGGCGCCATCAGCGCGGTACTCAAGCGCGGCGACCTAACCGGAAAACTCGCGCAAACCCTACTCCTGCAAAGCCTGCCCAATCTCAAAGCCGAGCGCGTATTGCTGGTGGGTAGCGGTAAGGAAAGCGAACTGTCTGACCGCCAACTGCGCAAATTAATCACTGCGGTACAGGCTGTATTGAAAGGTTTAGGCGGCAAAGACGCGGTACTGGCCTTGGATGAATTGCAGGTAAAAGGTCGCGACGCTTACGGTAAAAACCGTTTGTTAGTGGAAACCTTGGCCGACAACCAATACAGCTTCGATGCTTACAAGAGTAAAAAAACCGAAGCCGGCGCCCTCAGCAAACTCACCCTACTGACCGAAAAAGCCACCCTCGCTGACGTTGAGCGCGCCAGCCAGCACGCCCAGGCCATCGCCGCCGGCATGGCCTTTACCCGCGACCTCGGCAACCAGCCGCCGAATATCTGCCATCCGACTTACCTGGGCGAACAAGCCAAAGCCTTAGGCAAAGCCTACAAAAGTTTAAAAGTCGAAGTGCTCGACGAGAAAAAAATCAAAGAGCTGGGCATGGGTTCGTTCCTCGCCGTGGCCCAAGGCAGCGTGCAGCCTCCGCGCCTAATCGTGCTGCAATACAACGGCGGCAAGAAAAACGAACAACCCTATGCTCTGGTGGGCAAGGGCATCACCTTCGACACCGGCGGCATCAGCATCAAGCCTGCGGCCGGCATGGACGAGATGAAGTACGACATGGGCGGCGCCGCCAGCGTGTTCGGCACCTTCAAAGCGGTGCTCGAGCTGCAATTGCCGATCAACCTGGTGGGCGTCATGGCCTGCGCCGAGAACATGCCCAGCGGCAGCGCCACTCGTCCGGGTGACATCGTCACCACCATGAGTGGGCAGACCGTAGAAATCCTCAACACCGACGCCGAAGGCCGCCTGGTGCTGTGCGACGCCCTGACCTACACCGAGCGCTTCAAGCCGCAAGCGGTGATTGATCTCGCCACGCTCACCGGCGCCTGCATTGTTGCCCTCGGCAGCCACACCACAGGCCTCTTGGGCAATAACGACGAGCTGATGCAACAGTTG
>JAIERD010000140.1 GCA_019747155.1 Pseudomonadaceae bacterium | reverse complement strand
TCACTACCAAGGCCAGCTTAGCAGAGCTTGGTGAGCAGTTGGAAAGTGGTGACGAAGCCTATGTCCTAGAAGCCTTCAATGACCTTGAAACCATGTGGCGCTGGACCGGCACTCCAACCAGCAATGACCAACCTGCTCAGTGGCCTCGCATATACGTTCCCAAGCCCGGTTGGGCAGTACCCGGTGAACCCGGCTGGAGCGCTCCCGGTGATGACAGCGATTGGCTTGCTTACAGTATCCGCTTCCTACGTGGTACGTCGATCACGGGCGCATTTCTGGACTCACAGACCGTTCCTGAATCCATCAAGGTGGCACAAGCCCTGATCGCCCTTTTGAGGAAGAAGGAGGGCAATCTGATTGGTGACACACAGGACGACAGTCAGGGCTTGCAGATTGGTTCTCTCAAAGTCGCCTATGTCAACGCAATCCGCCAGAGTGCCGATATCCACAAGCGTACTGCGCAACTGGGGTCATTCATTGGGGATGGGCTGGTGCGCGCATGAGCCTAGCCGATGTCGTCACAAGAACGCTGAAAAAGAACGGAGAGTTAGCCTCCCTTCAATGGACCGACGCTGACTTCCTCGCAGATAGTAGCGATGCCGCCATTGAACTGTATGTGCTCATTCAGACGAAGTCATTTAGCATTGGTAATGGTGGTTGGGAAAAGCGCTTGACCGCTATCCTACCCGCTACAGCACGGGATGTCGCGGGCGCCACTCTAACGGTGCGCGGACAGACACATACGATTACCAAGTTAGATGCTACCTACAAAAGGGACCAGCTTGTGATGCAGGAGGTCCTACTCTCGTGAGCATCACTGGTATTAGCGCGATCAACCGCAAACTGGGCAGCATTAAAGCGGCCATCGAGAGTAGCCGCTTGGAAAGAGCCGCTGCTGAGTGGGCACGAGTTGAGTTTCTTCCTCGCGCTCAAGCGCTCGTCCCTGTCCGAAGCGGCACACTCAGGGACAGTATCAGCTTTGCGGTCAATCCCAATCAGGTACTGCTATTCGCAGACGCGCCATATGCGATGGGAGTAGAATTCGGCACCTACAAGATGGTCGCTCAACCATTCATGCGCCCTGCCTACAATACGGCTCGTTTCCTATTAAGCAAATACACCCGGCGCGTAATTAGGGAGGCTCTCCGATGAGCGTAATGGTCAACATACTGCTGGCCATCAAGCTAGCTGTCAATAATTCAGCAGCCCTGTCAGCGTTCCACTCTGCCAAGTATGCGGTGGGTTTGCCACCCGCTGATGCCTTCCCTGCAATCACGATGGACGGCGTGTTTAGCCCTGAGAGCAAGCAGGCTCAACTCCAAGCTAATATCCATCTTTGGTTCAAACCCGCGCAGGCTAATAAGATGGGAGATATCTACGAGCTAGCAGAGGCATTCAAAACTGCTTTGCTATCAACGGAGTTGGTTCAGCCCGGTATCTGGTTGCATCGCCCCGAACCCAACAATGCGGTTGACCATGTTGTATTCCCCGTAACTATCCACGTTGCTGCTCTGAACGCCTGATCGCCCCTCCTCAATAAATACGGTGTGAATTCACACTTTATTTGAGGAGGTTTGCCGATGGCAACACTTAACACAAAGCTGGCTAGGACCCACCGCCTATACATCGGCAACACGGCTACTCCAGTGGACGATATCGCTTTTACCCCTGTTACTAACGAAAACGAGATTCAATTCAAATATACCGCAGACTTTGAAGAGGTCACCACCAAGGAAAGTGGTGGCAACAAGGTCGCACTATCAGGCTCCGAGAGCTATGAACTTACCTTCACCGCTAACCAAGTCTACACTGATCCCGGTTTGGTACTCGCTCGTGCTAGCCGTAACAAGCATTGGAAGTGGCAAATCCGCGATTGCTCGGGCGTCGATGAAAAGGTCTGGATTGAAGGTACCTTCATCCTAACCGGACTTGATGACAAGATGAGCGCTACTAGCGTCATCGAAACCAGCGGTACTTTGAAGTCTGCTGGAGAGGTTATCGAGAACGCAGTTCCACGCGCCTTGTTCGTCGACTAAACAGTTTGGCCCCGTAGACAATCCTTGTGGTCTACGGGGTCATCCATGAGCATTTTACTAAATAGCTGATAACCGCCAACACAGGGAGAACATAATGGCGCTATCAAACCGAATGGGTACGGCTACCTTCACTCTAGGTAAGGACAGCATCAAGCTACAGAGCAGCTTTGCTAACCAAAAGTCACTTCATGATGCCACGGGTATGGAGTTTTTCAGTTATATCAACAAGCTGGACAGCATGTTGGCTATGACCCAATTGTTTTATCATTTCCAGATCAAAGCCGGTGAGTTTTCAGAGCAGCAAATCTACGAATGCTTCTTTGCCAACTTGGGTGCCTACAATGGTGAGTTCGTCAACAAACTCAGCAAGTTGATGGCCGATCTAACCGGCGTCGAAGAGAACCAGCTTCTCGAACAGGTACAGGATGACGAGGAAAAAAAAGTGGAGGCCTAAAGCTACCGCTCTTTAAGATCGCCTTTGGTGCGCTCTTAGCTAACCATATTCAGCCAAGTGAGATTTATCAAATGACTTGGCCTGAATACCTCCTCTTTATCATCGCTAATACGCCACCGGAGAAGTTCGTACCTCGCTCAGCCGAGGATATTAGCGCGCAGATAGCTAGAATACGCGCAGGTGCTGCCTCTCAATAAATACTCGAGCAACGGGTGAGAGGCAGCATGAGCGAATTCGATCAATTAGGCATTAGAGTTGACTTCGATAAGCGAGCTGCCACGTCAGGTATATCGCAGTTCCAATCCGATTTTAGTAACCTCACTAGATCGCTCCAGCAGAAGAGCGAGGCCATTCGATCGGCCTTTGCAAGCATCAAATCCACTGAGCTTCGAAACAAGTTCTTCCCCAGCTTGGCTGCTGACGCAAGGAAGGGCGCGAGCGAAGTACAGCAAAATGCCCAACGTATCCGTATCGAGATTGAATCCATCAACCGTGCGGCTAACCGGGGTAGCAGCTTTGTATCGGGCTTTGTGGGAGGCCTTGCCGGTGGACTGGTAGTTGCGGCTACCAACCAACTACGTGTTCTAGCTAGCGGCCTAACAGACGCCTCTGATAGCTTTGCGCTAATCGAAGCAAAAATACGCCTCGCCACGGATGGATTTGGTTCCTTTGATACCGCGATGCGTGATGTGGTGAGTATCAGCAATGATACCCGTACACGTCTCAGCGATACCGCTGCACTCTATGGTAAGGTCGC
>JAIERD010000261.1 GCA_019747155.1 Pseudomonadaceae bacterium | reverse complement strand
CGCTGCTGCAACTGGGCTGTGTCGAGGCCCAGGGTTATCTGTTTGCCAAGCCGTTGCCGGTGGCGCAGCTGGAGTGTTTTGTCCGGGAGCGTACGACGGCGCTGAGCTAACCGCCAGCGCTGCTCGAACGCTGGTGGCTAGTCCAATTGCCAGCTGCACTGATGTTGCTGCACCTCGTCCGTATCCAGCGGCAGGCAGCGAAACAGCGCCCGCAGCTGGTAGCCCTGTGCTTGTTGCTCAAGCTGACACTCCAGCCAGCCATCGCCTTCCCAGGCTTGGGCGGTGACCCGTGCGTGACCGCCGGGCAAGGGAATTACCTCCTCGGGCAATACGCTGCTGGCGGCGACGTTGGCGAAGCGCAGCGGCGCGTGCAGCGGCGGTGCCACCAGCGCATAGGCGACTAGCGGGCTGCCGTCGAAGCTGATGGTTGCGGCGGCGCAGCAGTGGTAGTCACCGGAGATAAACACCACGTTGCTGATGGCGTTATCGCGGATAAATGCCAGCAGCCGCGCCCGCTCAGTGGCGGCCAGTTGCCAAGTGTCGGCCTCGCGCGGCGCGGGAACCCCGGCGTATTCGCGCAGCCCCGGTGCAAGCACCGAACCGCTGAGAATGAACTTGGGTTGCCGGCCACGGGCCTGTTGTTCCAGCAGCCAGTCTTGCAGCAGTGGCCACTGGGCTGGGTCGAGCAAGCGCCGCTCGGCGCGCTCACGGTGAATACGGGTGTTAAGCGAGAAAAACCCGCTGGCGGCGATGTCGAAACTGGCGTCATGGCCATCCGGCCCTGCGGCGTTGGGCCCATGGGCGCGCTGGAAGGCGTGGTAGGCGGCCAGTGCATTTGCGGCCAGCTCGCGTTCGGCCGGGCCGCGCAGGAGTAAATCGCGGCTCCAGTTGTCGCCCAGTTCATGGTCGTCCATGGCCATATACAACGGTGTGCTGCGGGCCAGTGCGGCAAAACCGGACGAGCCGAAGGCCTCGCGGTAGCGCGGCAAGATCCGCTCCAGCGATGAGCTGCTGTCGAGCAAACCGGCGCGGGCGTCGGCGTAAATCTGGTCGCCGAGCATCAGCATAAAGGCCGCTGGTTGGCGCCGTTGGCGCTGATTAATGGCCTGCAGGCTGGCATCACTGCGGTTGTCTTCCAGCGCACTCAGGCCCGGATGTCGGCAACTGGCAGCCAGAAAGCTGAAGTTATTGGCCGGTTGCCACTGCTCGGCGCGCAGCCGCACCACGCATTCGCGCATCCAGCGCAGGCTGCGCCGTTGCCGCGAGAGGGTGGCGGGTTGCGCCTGGCGGGCCACTTGGCGACTTTGCTGCAGGGCAATCGAGAGTGGATGGAGCAGCGCTTGGGCGTCGCTCAGGCTGAGCTGCAGCGGCAACGGCTGAACCGTCTGGCTGATCGGCGCGGCAGGCAGCCGTGACGTCAGTGGCTGTGGGCTGTTTGGCTGACTATTGCTGGGTTCAAGCGTGCAACTCATGGGGGCACCGGGGGCGTCTGTCAGCGCTGGAGTTCGGCCGCCGGCTGCCAGGGCTTCGGCAACGGTCATGGGCTGGCCCCAGTCGGTTGGCCAGTGCAGCCCACAGTGCTCGGTTTGCGCCGGTTCACAGGCGCTGTAGCGGTGCAGGCTGACCATGGCGATGCTGAGGCTGGCCAGCCAGCTGTTGGGCACCTCGATATCGGCCAGGGCGAAGCTGATCCCGGCATCCAGGGCCGGCTCGGCTTTGCTGCCCAGCGCTGTATCGAGCGCTTGTTGCTGCAGCGGCCAGGCTTGCACTTTGCGCTCGGGGCCGGCGCACAGCAGCGTCATCACCGCCAGCGCTTCGCCGCTTTGGCTGTTGTCGACTTCGATCCACAGGCGCAGGCGACTGGTTTCGCCCTCATTGCGGCACCAACCGACAATCGGCCCACTGCGCGGCAAGCGGGCGCGCAAGCGATTGTGGGTGGTTTGAATGGCGGGCTCGACGGGCGCGGCGTAGGCGGTGTTAAAGAAACCGACCACTTCAGAGAAGATTTTCTCCGGTGCTTGCTTGCCGATGGTGCAGTCAAAATGCGCGTGCTCGGCGGCGATCAGCTGATGGTCGTAGCCGCGCAGCAGGCGTTCGGTGCTGAAGGTGCGGCGCAATTGCCGCCAGCTCTCAACGCAGGACTCTTGGTCGAACAACACGTTGTCGGCGCCGTGCAGCAGCATCACCGGCATCGGCAGGAAGCGGCGCAAATTCTCCTCGGTGGCATACACGTTTTGCCCGTTGGCATTCACCAGCCGCTCGTACTCGACGCACTTGGCGCCGTGCATAAAGACCCCAAGATTGGTGCGGCCAAAATACTGGTCGAGCTTGGCGTGGGTGATCGGCAGCAATTGGTCGTGGCGAAACAAGCGGCTGAGGGCGCCGGCCATGCGCTTGCAGGAGGTGCTGTCGGGGTGCTCGTGGCGCAGGTCATGCTCGCCGGGGCAGCGCTCAGCCGCGCTGTAGTCGAAGCTGGCAAACAGCCGGTCCATCAGGGCATGCAGGGCATCGGCCTGCACCGTGCCGGCGGCAAACTCCAGGTGCTTGAGCTGCAGGCCGTTGACCAGCAGGGCGGCGACCTGCAAGCGCATTTGCGCGGTTTTCGAGCCAATCACAAAGGGCTGAAACTGCGAGAACAACACCCCGGCCAGTTTGGCTCGCTGGCTGTCTTTATGGATCAGATGGCCGCCGAGCAGCGACATGCCCAGCGAGGCCGAGCCGACGCAGTGGCTGAAGCAGAACATCTCGCCGGGCATGGGCGGCGTGTCACCCGCTGCCTTGCCCAGTTGCTCGAGGATGTAATCAATGGCTTTGGGGATTTCGCCGGCGGCGATGTCGTCCATGCTGGAGAACTGCGCCGAGGCGCGCAAAAACGGACTGACCCGGTACTCCAGCAGCCACACATCCCAGCCTTTGGCGTAGAGCATGGCGGCCAGGCTGCGGCTGCCCAGCTCTTCGGCGACAAAGGGCAGGGTGTTCTGCGCGAAGCCGTTGAGCAGCATGATCGACTTGTAGCGGCGCTGACCGTTAATCAGCTGCGACTCGACCTGGGGTTGGGCGTAGCGGACCAGACCGGTGCGAATCCACTCGCTGCGTGGGTCTTCGGGGTCGTCGTCGGCATGCAGCAAGACGCGCAGGCAATGCGGTTGTTGCGCGGCCACTTTGCCGCCGCTCGGCAGTTCAAGGCTTGGGTAAAATTGTTGCTGCAGCTCAAATATGCCGTTGTCGGCCGCCAGGGCCGGGTCGC
>JAIERD010000388.1 GCA_019747155.1 Pseudomonadaceae bacterium | reverse complement strand
CAGCGGCGACCTCACGGATGATGTGGATGCTTTCCGCCTCCAACTGCTTTAGATGGGTCAATTTGTCGAGCATGGCTACTCACGTTAGGCAAAAGGACGGCCGCTAGGCCTGGGAATATGGGCGCACTTTATCACAGCATCATCGTCTAATCAGGCGTGCATCTAGACCTAAAAGTTCTAGTCATATGCCGCCAAATTACAGCGCGGCGCGAGGCTAAATCGGGTTCGGGCAATCAATAAACAGGTGTTCGATGGCAAAGCGCCGGGCCAGATAGTCGCCCAGGGCCTGCACGCCGTAGCGCTCGGTGGCGTGATGGCCGGCGGCGATAAAGCTGATGGCATTTTCTTGGGCGCTGTGGAAGGTTTGCTCGCTGGCTTCACCGGTCAGGTACAGATCCACGCCCGCGGCAATCGCCTGGTCGATATAACCCTGGCCGCCGCCGGTGCACCAGCCGACTCGCTGAATCAAGCCAGGGCCTTCCACCAGTAGCGGCTCACGACCCAGCACTTCGTGCACTCGTCGAGCAAAATCGCGCGGGGTCATGGGTTCGGCCAGACAACCGATCAAACCGACACAGCTGGAATCATTGGCATCCAGCGGCCCCTCGACTATCAGCTCGAGCTGGCGGGCCAGTTGCACGTTATTACCCACTTCAGGGTGCAGATCCAAGGGCAGGTGATATGCCAGCAAACTGATGTCATTGACCAGCAGGGTTTTCAAGCGGCGCTGCTTGATGCCGACTACGCAGGGATTTTCGCCCTTCCAGAAATAACCGTGATGCACCAGCAGCACATCAGCCTCCAGCTCCACCGCCGCATCCAGCAGCGCTTGGCTGGCGGTAACCCCGCTGACAATGCGCCGCACCTGGGGCCGCCCCTCAACCTGCAGGCCGTTAGGGCAGTAGTCTTTGATGCTGGTGGCTTGCAGATAGCGCTCGGCTTCTTCCACCAGGGTAGTCAGGGCAATGGCCACGGCGCAGATACTCCTCTAATCAGGCTAAACAAAGCTGTGCAGGCGCTAGTGATAGCGCGCCCAGGCTCTCTATAATGGCGCCACCTTAAGCGGCGCTTCTCGCCCCCGCAACTATCAGGATCCACTTCAATGCCCAAGGCCCTGCGCTTTTACGGTTGGCCGCTGCTGGTTGGCGTGCTGCTGGCGCTGCTGATTATCCAGCGCTATCCCGAGTGGGTTGGCCTGCCAGAACAAGATATCAACCTGCGCCAAGCCGCCACCAGCACACTGTCGCAGCAAGGCCCGGTGTCTTATGCCGACGCGGTGAGCAATGCCGCCCCGGCGGTGGCCAACCTTTACACCACCAAGCTGGTCAATAAACCGACCTCGGCGCTAACCGACGACCCACAATTTCAGCGCTTTCACGGTGACGACCTGCCAAAACAGCGGCGCATGGAGTCGAGTCTCGGCTCGGCAGTAATCATGAGCCCGGAAGGCTACCTGCTGACCAACAACCATGTGACCGTCGGCGCCGACCAGATTGTAGTGGCGCTCAAGGATGGCCGTGAAACCCTGGCCCGGGTGATCGGCAGCGACCCGGAAACAGACTTGGCAGTGCTGAAAATCGACCTGCCGGATCTACCCGCCATCACCCTCGGCTACTCGAATAAAATCCAGATTGGCGATGTAGCGCTGGCCATTGGCAACCCGTTCGGCGTCGGCCAAACCGTGACCATGGGCATCATCAGCGCCACTGGGCGCAATCAACTGGGCTTGAACACCTACGAAGACTTTATCCAGACCGATGCAGCGATCAACCCGGGCAACTCCGGCGGTGCGCTGGTGGATGCACTGGGCAATCTGGTCGGCATCAACACCGCGATTTTTTCCAAATCCGGCGGCTCACAAGGCATTGGTTTTGCCATCCCGACCAAACTGGCGCTTGAGGTGATGAACGCCATTATTGAGCACGGCCGGGTGATTCGCGGCTGGCTGGGCATCGAGGTGCAACCACTGACACCGGAACTGGCCGAGTCCTTCGGCCTGGAGGGGCGTCCGGGGATTGTGGTTGCCGCCGTTTATCGCGACAGCCCGGCGGCCCATTCGGGCCTGCAACCCGGCGACATTATCTTGAGCATCGACGGTGCGCCGGCCGGCGATGGTCGCAAGAGCATGAACCTGGTGGCGCAAGCCAAACCCGGCAACCAGGTCAGCATCCAAATCTTGCGTAACGGCCAAGCACTGGAGCTAAAAACTGAAATCGGTGTGCGCCCGCAATTAAGCTCCGCACCCAAGCAGGACGCCCCGAACTAATACGGCGCCCGCAGGCGCCGTTTCACTTCCCACTTCCAATCCAAGGCTTAAGCCAGGCATTCCGCCAAGGCGTCGAGCAACGCCTGATTCTGCTCCGGCGTGCCGATGCTGATGCGCAGAAACTGGGCGATCCGTGCCTGTTTGAAGTGCCGCACTATTACCCCATGCCCACGCAGCCCGGCCGCCAATTCGGCCGCGTCCTGCTGCGGGTGGCGGGCAAAGATGAAATTCGCCGCCGATGGCAATACCTCAAAGCCTTGCTGCTGCAACTGCGCCACCAGCGCTTCACGACTGCTGATCACCTGCTGACAGGTCTGGGCAAAGTAGGCCTGATCATCAAAGGCGGCCGCCGCGCCGGCGATGGCGATGCGATCCAGCGGATAGGAGTTGAAGCTGTTCTTGATCCGCTCCAACGCCTCGATCAAATCTGGATGGCCGACCGCAATACCGACCCGCAACCCGGCCAGCGAGCGCGACTTGGATAGGGTCTGGGTCACCAGCAGATTCGGATAACGGCCCACCAGGCTGATCGCCGAAACTCCGCCGAAATCTATATAAGCCTCATCCACCAGCACCACGGTGTCGGGATTGCTCTTGAGCAACTGCTCAATCGCTTCCAACGCAAGCAGGCAGCCGGTGGGCGCATTGGGGTTAGGGAAAACTATGCCGCCATTCGGCCGCTGGTAGTCCTCGACGCGAATCTGAAACTGTTCATCCAAGGCAATCGCCTCGAACGGAATGCCGTACAAGCCGCAATAGACCGGATAAAAGCTGTAGCTGATATCCGGGAACAGCAGCGGTTGACCGTGCTGAAACAAGCCATGAAAGGCGTGAGCCAACACCTCATCGGAACCGTTACCGACAAACACCTGCGCCGCTGGCACGCCGTAATAAGTCGCCACCGCCTGCTTGAGCCGGTCGCTATTCGGATCGGGATACAGGCGCAGATCGTCACTCAACTCGGCGCGCATCGCCGC
>JAIERD010000040.1 GCA_019747155.1 Pseudomonadaceae bacterium | reverse complement strand
GCGGGAATAGCTCAGTTGGTAGAGCACGACCTTGCCAAGGTCGGGGTCGCGAGTTCGAGTCTCGTTTCCCGCTCCAGATTTTAAGAAGTCTTGCAATTGCAAGGTTTCACAAGTTCCAAGGTCCCCTTCGTCTAGTGGCCTAGGACACCGCCCTTTCACGGCGGTAACAGGGGTTCGAGTCCCCTAGGGGACGCCATATATGCGGGAATAGCTCAGTTGGTAGAGCACGACCTTGCCAAGGTCGGGGTCGCGAGTTCGAGTCTCGTTTCCCACTCCAGATTCACAAAAACGCCGCTCACTGAGCGGCGTTTTTGTTTGTGCGTTTTGTCGATAATAAAAAAGCCCGCAGGTTTTGCCTGCGGGCTTTTTGCGTACTAAGCGCTTGGTACTTACTGCTTGGTGCTTTCGGGCGGCAGTGCGAGCAGTTGTTTTTCTTGGTTCCAGTCAAACGGCTCGTCGTTTTGCTCGGCCTCATGGCGACGCTCGTCGAGGGTTTGGAACAGCTGAATCTCTTCGTCCGGCATGTAGTGCAGGCAATCGCCGCCAAAGAACCACAGCAGGTCGCGCGGTAGCAGATGAGTAATCTGCGGGTAGCGATGAATAATCTGGCACATCAGATCTTGGCCCAGGTACAGGCTTTCTTCGGGCGACTCTGGCAATTGCTCCAGTAGCTCGTCGAAGCGCTCCATAAACAGTGCGTGGTTCTCTTCCGGCACTTGTTCGGCTTCGCCAACCGCCACCAAAATACTGCGCAGGTGGACGAGCAGGGCGAGGTGATGGTCGATAGGTGAATGAGCCATGCTGCAAATCCTCAAGGGCAAAACGGGCGCGCCAGTATAAAGCGACGGGCGCCCGCTGTCCTCTTAGCGGACCTTGCCGCGACTGAGCTTGAGTTCGTCCTGGCTGAAGTCGTCGACATCAATTACCCGCCGCCGAGCCGCTTCGGCTTGGTGCAAGGTTTGCGCTTCTTCGGCGCTCAATACGCCCGCAGCAAGTGCGGCGTCGATGCTGTTCTCACCCGCGGCCGGTTGTACTTGCCCGGCTTTGAGCGCCTGGTGCAGTTTTTTCTGCAGGGGCTGGCTGGCGCCGATCAGGTTGACGGCATGCTGCAAGGCGCCGACCGCATCACTTTCTGCCTGCGGGCGATAACAACCGTCCAGCAGTGCCTCTAATGCCGGGTCGCCACTGGGGCGGCCGAGGATCGCGGCTATTTCGGCGTCAAGTTCATCCGAGGGGCCCGAGTGTCGGCGGCCGAAGGGGAATACCAGCACGCGCAACAAGCCGCCCAGAATGCGGCTGGGGAAGTTGTTGAGCAGCTCAGCCAGTGCTCGCTCGGCGTGCCCCAGACTCTCTTCCAGGGCCCAGCGCACGCAGGGGCGCAAGTAGGCGGGTGAGTCGAGATCGTGATAACGCTTGAGTGCGGCGCTGGCTAGGTACAGGTGGCTGAGCACGTCGCCCAGGCGTGCCGATAGGCGCTCGCGGCGTTTCAGTTCGCCGCCGAGCAGCATCATGCTGCAGTCGGCGAGCAGGGCAAACGCGGCGGCGAGACGGTTCAGGGCGCGAAAATATGGGCGGCTGAGGTTGTCGCCGGGCACCTCGGCGAAACCCCCGAGGGTCAGGCTGAGGATCAAGCTGCTGGCGCTATTGCTGACAGCAAAACCAATGTGTTGCAGCAGCAGTTGGTCGAACTCAAGCAGCGCCTGAGGCTGATCTTCACGCCCGACCAAGGCCATTTCCTTGAGTACATAGGGATGGCAGCGGATGGCGCCCTGGCCAAAAATCATCAGGTTGCGTGAAAGAATATTGGCACCTTCCACGGTGATGAAGATCGGTGCGCCTTGCCAAGAGCGCGCCAGGTAGTTGTTCGGCCCCATGATGATGCCTTTGCCGCCATGCACGTCCATGGCGTGGCTGATGCACTCGCGGCCGCGCTCGGTGAGGTGGTATTTGAGGATGGCCGACAGTACCGAGGGTTTTTCGCCCAGATCCACCGCGTTGGCGGTGAGGATGCGCGCGCTGTCCATCAGCCAGGTGTTGCCGCCGATGCGCGCTAACGATTCTTGAATCCCCTCGAAGGCGGCCAGCGGCACATTGAACTGTTCGCGGATCTGCGCATATTGGCCAGTCACCAGGCTGGTGTATTTGGCAGCGCCGGTGCCGACTGCGGGCAGTGAAATGGAGCGGCCCACCGACAGACAATTCATCAGCATCATCCAGCCCTTGCCGAGCATAGCCTGCCCGCCAATCAAAAACTCCAGCGGAATAAACACGTCTTTGCCCGAGTTTGGCCCGTTCATAAAGGCCGCGCCGAGTGGCAGATGACGGCGGCCGATCTCCACGCCAGGCGTGTCGGTGGGCACCAACGCCAGGCTGATGCCCAGGTCCTCTTGCTCACCCAGTAGGTGCTCTGGGTCGTAAGCCTTGAAGGCCAAGCCGAGTAGCGTCGCCACCGGGCCGAGGGTGATGTAGCGTTTTTCCCAGGTCAGGCGCAGGCCTATGACTTCCTGGCCTTGCCATTGGCCTTTGCAGATGATGCCGACATCCGGCATGGCGCCGGCATCGGAGCCGGCCAGTGGGCCGGTGAGGGCAAAGCAGGGAATGTCGTCGCCACGGGCCAGGCGCGGCAAATAGTGCTGGCGCTGCTCATCGGTGCCGTAGTGCAGCAGCAATTCTGCGGGGCCAAGGGAGTTGGGCACCATCACGGTGGAGGCCAGGTCGCCGCTGCGAGTCGCCAGTTTCATCGCGACTTGCGAGTGGGCGTAGGCGGAGAAGCCCTTGCCGCCGTACCCCTTGGGAATGATCAGGGCAAAGAAACCGTGCTGCTTGATATGCGCCCAGGCTTTTGGCGGCAGATCGAGCAACTGGCCGATTTCCCAGTCGCTGACCATGGCGCACAGCTCTTCGGTCGGGCCATCGAGAAAGGCTTGTTCTTCGGCTGTCAGTTGCGCTTTGGGATAGGCCAGCAGCGTGTTCCAGTCTGGGCGACCGCTAAACAGCTCGCCGTCCCACCAAACGCTGCCTGCCTCAATGGCATCCCGTTCCGTCGCTGACATCGGCGGTAGCACGCGCTGAAACCAGGCAAACAGCGGCGCGCTGATAAATTTTCGCCGCAGCGTGGGCAGTGCCAAGGGTAAGGCTGCGCCGAGCCACAGCAGCCAGAGGCTGGCCAGTAGCCAAGTCGGGAGCAGGACCAAGACGCTCAGCGCCAGCAGATACACGGCCACCATGGCCAAGGCGGGT
>JAIERD010000503.1 GCA_019747155.1 Pseudomonadaceae bacterium | reverse complement strand
CGCCTGTGCAGCGCGCTGTTGGGCCGTTTCAACCTGAGTAACTTACTGGCGGTGGTCGGTGCCTTGCTGGCGCTGGATTACCCGCTGGATGAAATTCTTGGCGTAATGCCGCAGCTGCAAGGCCCGCTCGGCCGTATGCAGCGCCTCGGTGGCGGCACGCAACCCTTGGTGGTGGTCGATTACGCTCACACCCCGGATGCCTTGGATAAAGTTCTCGAGGCGCTGCGCCAGCATGTCGATGGTCAGTTGCTCTGCCTGTTTGGCTGTGGCGGCGACCGCGACCGTGGCAAGCGCGCCTTGATGGCCGCTGTGGCTGAACAGCGTGCCGACCGGGTGTTGGTCACCGATGACAATCCGCGCACCGAGGCCCCGGAGCAGATCTTCGCCGACATTCGCAGTGGCTTTATCGATGCCGGCAAAATCAGTTTGCAACATGGTCGTGGCGCGGCTATCGCCCAGCTGATCGCCAGCGCCCGGGTCGGTGACGTGGTGCTGCTGGCCGGCAAGGGCCATGAGGACTACCAGGAAATTAACGGCGTGCGCCAGCCGTTCTCCGACTTGCACCAAGCCCAGCAGGCGTTGCTTGCCTGGAGTGCTGCCCATGCTTAAGCCCTTGCAACTCAGTGAATTACTGCAGCCGCTGAATGCCCGTTTAGTGGGCGCGGATGCAACGTTTAACGGAGTGTCTATCGACAGCCGCAGCGTGGCTGCCGGGCAGTTATTTGTCGCCTTAAGCGGGCCAAATTTCGATGGTCATAATTACCTGGCCGAGGTCGCCAGCAAGGGCGCAGTAGCAGCCCTGGTTGAACGCGAAGTGGTTGGGGTGGACCTGCCGCAACTGTTAGTGGCCGATACACGGATGGCCTTGGGGCGGCTCGGCGGGCTTAACCGTCAGGCCTATCAAGGTCCGTTGGCTGCAGTCACCGGCTCCAGTGGCAAGACCACCGTCAAAGAACTGCTGGCCAGCATTCTGCGCGTCGCGGGGCCGGTGTTGGCCACGCGCGGCAACCTCAATAATGACCTCGGTGCACCGCTGACTCTGCTCGAATTGTCGAGTGAGCACAGCGCCGCAGTGATCGAGTTGGGCGCCTCGCGCGAGGGTGAAATTGGCTACACCGTCAGCCTGACTCAGCCACAAGTCGCCATCATTACCAACGCCGGTACCGCCCATGTGGGTGAGTTCGGTGGGCCGGAAAAAATCGTCCTAGCCAAAGGTGAGATTCTCGAAGGCTTGCCGAGTAATGGCACGGCGATTTTGAATCTGGATGACCCAGCTTTCGCCACCTGGCAGCGGCGTGCTCGCGGTCGCCAGGTGCTGAGCTTTGCACTGAGCAATCCTGACGCCGATTTTTTTGCCGGCGAGCTCAGCGTCGATGAGCGTGGTTGCCCGGCCTTTAACCTGCAGTGCGCGGCAGGTAGCGCGCGGGTGCAATTGAATCTGCTCGGTCAGCACAACGTCAGTAATGCCCTGGCAGCGGCGGCGGCGGCGCATGCCTTGGGCGTGTCGCTTGGGCAAATTGTCCAGGGCCTGCAAACTTTACAGCCGGTCAAGGGTCGTACCGTGGCGCAAGTCTTGGCCAGTGGTGTGCGGCTGATTGATGACAGCTACAACGCCAACCCGGCCTCGATCAACGCCGCCACAGATCTGCTCAGCGGCTTTAGCGGTCGGCGTGTCTTGGTCTTGGGCGATATGGGCGAACTGGGCGATTGGGCCGAGCAAAGTCATCGTCAAGTCGGTGCCTATGCCGTGGGCAAGGTCGACGCGTTGTACGCCGTTGGCCCGCAGATGGCCCATGCCGTGGCGGCCTTTGGCACCGGTGGCCGGCACTTTACCGAGCAGGCCAGTTTGATCGCCGCGCTGGCGAGCGAGCAGGCCGCTAATACCAGCATTCTAATTAAAGGTTCGCGCAGCGCGGCGATGGAAAACGTCGCCTTCGCGCTGGCTGCAACATCGTCCGACCAGATTGGGGAGAGTCACTAATGCTGCTGCTGCTCGCGGAGTATCTGCAACAGTTCTACAAGGGCTTCGGGGTCTTCCAGTACCTCACGCTGCGCGGCATTTTGGGCGTGCTTACCGCGTTGACGCTGTCGTTGTGGCTGGGGCCGTGGATGATCCGCACCCTGCAGAATCGGCAGATCGGTCAGTCGGTGCGTACTGATGGCCCGCAGTCGCACCTGTCCAAGTCCGGCACCCCGACCATGGGCGGCGCGCTGATTCTCTCGGCCATCACCGTCAGCACCTTGCTGTGGGCCGACCTGAGCAATCGCTATGTGTGGGTAGTGTTGATCGTCACCCTGCTGTTCGGTGGCATCGGCTGGGTCGATGACTATCGCAAAGTGATCGAGAAAAACTCCAAAGGCCTGCCAAGCCGCTGGAAGTATTTCTGGCAATCGGTGTTCGGCCTGGGCGCCGCAGTGTTCTTGTTTGTCAGCGCCCAGAGCCCGGTAGAAACCACTCTGATAGTGCCGATGTTTAAAAGCATCAGCATTCCGTTGGGCATCGGCTTTGTGGTGCTCAGCTACTTCGTGATCGTTGGCACCAGCAATGCGGTGAACCTCACCGATGGTCTGGATGGCTTGGCAATCATGCCCACCGTGATGGTCGGCGGCGCGTTGGGGATCTTTTGTTACCTGTCGGGCAACGTCAAATTTGCCGAATACCTGTTTATTCCCTATGTGCCGGGCTGCGGCGAGTTGATCGTGTTCTGCGCTGCCATGGTCGGCGCCGGACTGGGTTTCTTGTGGTTCAACACCTACCCGGCGCAAGTCTTTATGGGTGACGTCGGCGCGCTGGCGCTGGGCGCGGCCTTGGGCACCATCGCCGTTATCGTTCGCCAAGAGATCGTGCTGTTCATCATGGGTGGGGTGTTCGTGATGGAAACCCTGTCGGTGGTGATTCAGGTCGCCTCATTCAAATTGACCGGCAAGCGGGTGTTCCGCATGGCACCTATTCACCACCACTTCGAACTTAAAGGTTGGCCGGAGCCGCGCGTAATCGTGCGCTTCTGGATCATCACCGTGATTTTGGTGCTGATCGGTCTAGCCACCTTGAAACTGCGTTAAAGGTACCGAGAAGATCATGAGCCTGATTGCTTCAGATCAATTTCGCATCGTTGTCGGCCTCGGCAAGAGCGGCTTGTCGCTGGTGCGCTTTTTAGCGCGTCAGGGCCTGCCCTTTGCGGTGGTTGATAGCCGCGCCAATCCACC
>JAIERD010000187.1 GCA_019747155.1 Pseudomonadaceae bacterium | reverse complement strand
GTCGTTTGGTCATTTGTTTAAACAACACGACTTCGCCAAATCAAAAGCCAACGCTTTTTTATCGCGAATGAATCAATCCGCGCCGGGACAATCGCCCCTTTCAGAAGGCCGAACGCAATCGTTGTGCAGTGGACCGAGCGGCAGGATGCCGGGAGAGCTGTGTTGGGCCACGGATGGCCCGTCGCAGCGGGCCCACGGAACAATGATGGAGTGAGGGAACCCGCCGCAGGCGGGCCGGATGCCTGGGGCAAGCCCTCTTGGTTACTTCTGGGGCGACTGCCAGAAGTGACACGCCGTAAGGGCGGAACCGTTAGATCAAGCAACACAGTTGCGGCGTTCGGTTGCGAAACTCAAGGGCAATGCCTTGCCCTATCTGCGCTCCAACGCATAAATAAACGGCGCCACTATTTCCAACTGACCATTACTCAACAACTCCGTCGGTGGCGTCGGCACCGGGCTGGCGCGGCGGATCATGGCGAGGGTGGCTTGGTCGAGGGCATTGTTACCGGAGCTTTTCGCCAGTTCGACGCTGAGTACTTTACCGCTGTGGTCGAGGTTGAAGCGCACTTGGCTGGTGCCTTCGATGCCGCGCCGGCGCGCTTCGTCGGGGTAGCGTTTGTGACGGGCCAGGTGGCTGAGCAACTGGCTTTGCCAGGTGGCTTTGGCGGCCGCCGTGGCGCTGCTGGTGCTCGGTTGCTGGGCTGCCGGCGCGGCAGCCGGAGCTGTGGTGGCGGTCGGTGCGGCCTGCTCGACCGGCTTGGCGGCCGGCACGGGCGGGGTTGGCTCCGGTTTGACCTGCTTCACTACAGGTTTTGGCTTGGGCTTAGGCTTGGGTTTTTCCAGCACCAGTTTGGGTTTTGGGGCTACCACTACCTCGGGTTCGGGGGTTGGTTGCTGGATAACGGCAGGCGCCGGCGGCGGCGCGACGGTTGGCTGCGGTGGCAACTCGATCAACATGGCCGCCGGTGGCAATTCGACCGCCAGCGCTTCAACCCGCCAGTTCAGCGCCCAAACCCCGAGGCCAATATGCGCGCCGAGCACCAGCAGCAGGCTGGCGGTGGTGCGCAGACGGTTACTGCTGGGGTCCATCATGGCTTGCCGACCGCCTCAAGGCCGACCAGGCCGATTTTCAAATAACCGGCGCCGCGCAAGGCGTTCATCACCTCCATCAGCTCTTCATAGGCCACGCTTTTGTCGGCGCGAAAGAAGATGGTGGTGTCTTTGTTGGCTTGGGTTTGTTGATCCAGCGCTTGGCCGAGTTGCTCGCGGGTGGTGGCTTGCTCGCCAATAAACAGGCTGTGGTCGTCCTTTACCGTCAGGTACAGCGGCTTGTCCGGGCGTACCTGTGGGGTGGCGCTGGCGGCGGGGAGGTCGACCTTGATGTCGACGGTGGCCAGGGGCGCGGCCACCATAAAGATGATTAGCAGTACCAACATCACGTCGATAAAGGGCGTGACGTTGATCTCGTGGTTTTCCTGAAGGTCGTCGCCGCCTTCGCTTAGGTGCAGGGCCATGGATGCGTCTTAACCTGCCTTGACCATATGCGGTTGGATTTTGGCCGGTAGCGGCGCCATTTGCCGCTCGGGGCTCGGCAGGTCGAGGTCGCGGCTGACCAGCAGCAGCACCTGCGCCGAAGCGTCCGCCACTTGTGCCTTGTAGCCGGCAATCGAGCGGGCGAAGACGTTGTAAATCACCACCGCAGGGATAGCCGCCACCAGGCCTAACGCCGTGGCCAGCAAGGCCTCGGCGATACCCGGCGCGACCACGGCAATGTTGGTGGTTTGCGATTTAGCGATGCCGATAAAGCTATTCATGATGCCCCACACGGTGCCGAACAGGCCGACGAAGGGCGCGGTGGAGCCGATGGTGGCCAGCACGCCGGTGCCTTTGTTCATCTGCCGGCCACTGGCGGCCACTAGGCGGTCGAGGCGAAAGCTCACCCGCTCTTTGATGCCGTCGTTGCCACGCGCGTTGGCCGACAGTTGCAGCTCTTCTTGGGCGTCTTCGATCAGCTGCAAGCTCAGGCCGCCAGCGGCGTTACGCTGCGCCTCGGGCAGTGAGCGGGCTTGTTTGAGGTGGCTTAGCTCGTGTCGCAGACGGCGTTTGGCGCCGAACAACTCGAGGCTTTTGCTCAGCCAGAGAGTCCAGGTCAGCACCGAGGCCAGTGCCAGGCCGATCATCACGCCTCGGACAATTACGTCGGCATTCTGGAACATGCCCCAGGGCGACATATCGGCCGCCAGCAAGCTTTCAGCTGCAGGCGCCTCGGCCGTTGGCTCGCTGCTGGTGGCGCTCATCGCGCCCGCTATTGGGCTGGTCGTGCTTGCCGGGCTATTGGCGCTATTGCTGGCGGCGGTGAGTGACTGAGCGCCGGACTCTTGCGCTTGGGCGAAGTCCGGCAGGCTCAGGGCGATGGCGGCGAGCAGGGCGGCGGCCGTTAGCAGGTTGCGCAGTAGCGCTTGGAGCGACTGGGGCTGGCGGCGAATGGACAGAATAGTCATGGGCGTCTGACCTCGATAAGGGGCGTTGGGCGAGCCAAGTGGCGAAGCTAGCTGAGAGTAATTCTCGATATTATTGCAAATCATTAGCATTCGCGAAAGGCCGCGCACGGCTTTATTACGCCCGCCACCTTGTCGGGCTGGCGCTAATAACCGCGCCAGGCTAGCGCGCACGGCGTTTGCGCCATAAATACAGGCCGCCAAATACCAGCAGCAGATGGGCCAGGGCGATCAGGCTGAGGGCAACATCCTTGACGGTTTTGCTGATGCCGCCGAGCAATTCCCACTTGTGCAGGTAGGCAAAGCTGAAACCTTCGGCGCGGTCGTCGTCGTTCACCTGGCCGGCCAAGGCGCCGTCCAACGGGTCGATAAACAGCGCGCTGTGTTGCGCGTCTGCGTAACTGGCCTTGAGCACCGGCAGGCGTTTAAACACGAAGCCGTAGTCGTGATCAAAACTGCGCTGCACGCTGATGCTGCTCGGCGCGCCAAGGCCCAGCTGTTCGGCATATTGGGCGAAGCGCTGCTCGGCGTAGCGTTGCGGCGCCCGTTGGTCCAGCTCGCGACCATCCACGGCCAGATAGCGCAGGCTCGGTTGGGTGCCTGCGCGCAGACCTTGCAGGCGCCACACCGGTTGACCGTCGAGTTGCAGCAGGCTGAGCCGGTGCAGCTGTTCGCCAGCTTGCAGC
>JAIERD010000619.1 GCA_019747155.1 Pseudomonadaceae bacterium | reverse complement strand
ACATCGCCACCGCTTGGCTGGGTCAGGGCATCTCCGCCAACGGCGATGACCTGTGCGCCGCCTATGACTTACCAGAAACCGCCAATGGCATCGGCCAGAGCAGCGTCGTCACACCGACTCCAAGCGCACCGCCTAACGATCGACTGCAAGCGACCAACAGCAGCGCCGCCTGCGGGCCAACCATCAGTGCGGTGATTCGCTTCCACGACCATAACGACCATCGCCGCAGCACCATCATCGAAGACGGTGCCATCCCCGGTTTACTCGCACCACTGGCCAACGAGCTGCTCAGCACCCTCGGCATCCTGCCGCAACTGGCGCAGTTCGGTCTGCGCGGTAACCGTGGCAGTGACCGATTGGCCGTGCAGCCGCAGCTCATCGCCCGCAGCCTAGCCTTGCTGGGCATGGGCCATGACTCTGCCGCCGGCGTGGCCACCTTGGCCAGCCCCAGCGCACGCTTGAACTGGAGCTGGCCAGCCAACGCCGCCGACCCAGCGCCGCAGTTGCACCGCCAGCGCATGCGCAGCATCAAAAGCCTCGGCGCGGCGTTTTTGCCCAACCCGGCCTCGGGGCTGTTACCCGATGAAATCGCTCAGGTGCTTAGCGGCCCAGCGCCGCAAGCCGGCTGGATCACCGTACATCCGCTGGGTGGCTGCCGGATGGCCGACAGCGTGCACGACGGCGTGGTCAACCACCAAGGTCAGGTGTTTCGCCGCGATGGCAGCCTGTTTAGCAGCCTACAGGTGCTGGACGGCTCGATCATGCCCAGCTCACTGGGGGTTAATCCGCTGCTGAGCATTACCGCACTGGCCGAGCGCGCCTGCCGGCTGACGCTTGCCGAGTTGGCTGCCAGCCAACCGGCGCCGGCGCAAGCGCTGCCGCCGTATCCCGCTACCGAACCGGCCTTCGCCCGCAGCGCCACGCCGGTGTGCGGCGCGGTGCTGGCCGAGGTGCTGCGTGGCCCATTGCACTGGCAAGACAGCCCACAGGCCGAGGTGCAAAGCTTGGCCGGCGCGCTGTTTTTACAAATGCAGGTGGCCGACTGGCAAACGCTCTGGCAAGACCCCGAGCACCGCGTCGAGGTCATCGCCTACAGCCCACAAACGCCGAGCTTTACCTCATCCCGACTGGTTATAGATCGCCCTGGGCAAGCCCAGCTTGAACTGCAGGTCTGCGCTGGCACGGTACAACTGTTCCGCCCGCTGGCCGATACCCCGTGGGCGCGCAGCAGTCGTTTGGTCCGTGCTTTTTTGACCTATTTGATCAACCGCTGGTGGCCGGATCGCTCACGAGCAAAAGCGCCTAACGCGCCGGGGCTGTTGGCCACTATCAGCAGCGGCGCACGCCTGCTCTGGCACGCCAGCGCGGCACGCAGCTTCGATTACCAACTGCAACTTAGCGATGGCCAGCAGCGCTATCGGTTAGTCGGCAGCAAGCTGATCCAACCCGCTGCCACTTGGCGTGAACTGGGCCAATGGCTGCGCACTAAATGCCAATCCGGCGGCTGGCCAACCCTGCCAAGGCGCAGCGTGTGGGAACAATTAACCGAGCTGGATGTGCAACTGCAACGCGACGGCGATGCCCATGTGCTGGCATCCGGGCGTTTAGCCATGGACTTCCCCGAGATGTTGCGGCGTATCGCGCCGCAACTGCACAGCGGCCCCGACAGCCTGCACGCACTGGCCGCACTGGCCAGTTATCCGCTGCTGATTACCCGCTACCTGATCAGCAGCCGCATTCTGGATTTCCGCCTACCCGACTACGCGCCAAACTTGCCCGCCAGCGACCCGGCACTGGCTGCCGACAATGGCCAGTTTGAATTACAGCAGAGTTTCTACCCGACCCTAGAACTGCCGGACGGCAGCAAAGTGGCCCCACAAGCGCCGATCTGCCTGCACGTCCCCCTGCATGCAGACGCGCCGCAAGGCGAGCAAATCCGCGTCGGCCTAGTGCGCTATGCGCAGCCGCAAGTCGCCTCGCAGCTGGTCAACGGCCAGCGCCGCTACCAGTCGATCATGCTGCTCAATGGCTTCGCGCAAAACACCCTACCCTTTGTCGCCGAGGAGCTCGGCTCGCGCAGCTTGGCCGCCATGCTGCACGCCCAAGGCTGGGATGTGTGGCTGCTGGAATACCGGGTCAGCCCGTTTTTGCGCGCCTCGGCGCAGTTCTCCAGCATGGACGACATTGCCGCCGGGGAAATCCCTAAGGCCATCGACTACATTCTCGAACAACTCAGCGCCACGGCCGGCGACGCACCGCCCGTGCCCGGCGAGATGTTCTGCTTTAGCCACTGCGTCGGCTCGGCCTCATTGGGCATGTCGCTGCTTGGCGGTCAGCTCACCCACGAAGGTGGCCGGGCCAAACTGGCCGGGGTGCTGTTCTCGCAGTTCCAGCCCTTTGTAATCGGCTCGAAAACCGCACAAATGCGCCTGCAAGTGGCCGCCTTGCTGGTCAACGGCCTGCAACTTAAACACTTGGAATTTGCCGCCGGCACCGTGCAAGCCGATGCCCTGCATGCGCTGATGGACCGCCTGTTTGCCAGCTTCGACTATGCCGCCGCCGAGCGTTGCCCCGGCGAGCACGACCTGCGCCACGAGCACCCCGACAGTACCTCGTGCAAACGCATGGCCGGAGCCCTCAGCCGCTTGTTTCGCCACGATCAATTGCTGCCGATCACCCACGCCAAACTCGACCAGTATTTTGGCCGGACCAACCTTGGGGTGTTTATGCACGGCGCCAAATGCGTCGAGTACGAGCGCCTGGTGAATGCCAACGGGCAGAACGTGTATACCAGCGAAGAAAACCTGCGCGCCTTTCTGCCCATGCCGATCATGCTGCTGCACGGTGCCGACAACGTGCTATTCGATCAAGAGTCCTGCGTCGAGAGCTGGCGACAGTTACGCCGAGGCTTTAGTGCCGAGCGTTTGGCTCGCGGCTACGACCAACAATTGATCGCCGCCGAACACGCGCACTTTGACTGCACCATCGGCAAACAAGCCCCGGAAAAAATCTTCGGCGAAGTGGTCGGTTTCTTCAATGCCGCCTACGCCGCGCCGGCCCATGCGGCCGAACCGGCGCCGCATAATCGCTTACGCGCCCGCCTGCCACGCACCGGACCGATTGTTGGTTGGTGCCGCAACGAGGGCGAAACCAGCCGCCTGCGCCTGTGGATAGAAGTGGA
>JAIERD010000463.1 GCA_019747155.1 Pseudomonadaceae bacterium | reverse complement strand
GAGCCAAGCTTTCCAGGTTGCTGAGTTTCCACTGCAACGAGAGTTTGTCCCACATCGAGGCCTTGACCACCAAGGGCAGCTCGACCGAGTCGACCCCGAGCAGATTGACCCCGCGCAAGATAAACGGCAACACGCTGGCGTTAAAAGCCACGCCAGCCGTCAGCCCGCAACAAGCCAGGCTGCCGCCGTAGTGCAGCGCCTTGACCACGTTAAACAAGATGTCGCCGCCAACGGTATCCACCGCCCCGGCCCATTGGGGTTTGAGCATGGCTTTGTTGGTACCGTCCAACAGACTGCTGCGACTGACAATTTGCGTAGCGCCGAGGCGCTTTAGAAAATCGGCCTGCTCAGGCTTGCCGGTCGCCGCTGCCACCTGATAGCCCAGGCTGGCCAACAAGGCCACGGCAATGCTGCCGACACCGCCAGTGGCGCCGGTAACCAATACCGGGCCCGCATCAGGCGTCAACCCGGCCTGCTCCAACTTGGCCACGCAGAGCGCCGCCGTCAGCCCTGCCGTGCCCAATAACATCGCCTCACGCAGCGATAAGCCTTGCGGGCGCTTTAACAGCCAGGCCGCCGGCACCCGAATGTACTGGGCAAAACCGCCGGAGGTGTTCATGCCCAGATCGTAACCCGTGACTATCACCTCATCGCCAGCAGCAAACTCGCTGACACTGGACTGCTCGACAATACCCGCCGCATCAATGCCCGGGGTGTGCGGATACAGCTTGGTCACCCCGCGATTGCCACTGGCCGACAGCGCATCCTTGTAGTTCAAGGAGGAGTACTGCACGCGGATCAATACTTCACCGGCGGGCAAGTTGGCCACTTCGCGGGTTTGCACCTGCGAGACAAAGCGGCCATCGGCTTGCTCACTCACCACCAGTGCCTGAAAGCTAGTCATGCGGTTCTCCTTCTTTTTTATTCAGTGGTGCCAATGCTCAAAGAGGCTTTATTGCCAAAAGCGTTGCTGGCTGAGCCGACTCCACCAATTGAGCAACACCCGGTCAATGGCCACGCTGGCGGCCATGCCGAAACGTTCCTGCAGGGTCTTTTTCTCGGCGTAATGCAGGTGGAACAAGTCAGCTTCGCGGGAGCGTTCACCGAGGTATTCATCGCTGGTTTTAAGTTCATCGACCAGTTTGTTGTCCAATGCCGCCAGGCCGAGCCACACCTCGCCAGTGGCGATTTCATCGATCGTCAATTGCGGCCGGTAGCGCGAGACAAAACCTTTAAATAGGGTATGAGTGGTTTCCAGATCTTCCTGGAATTTCTCCCGGCCTTTTTCGGTGTTTTCGCCAAACACCGTCAAGGTGCGCTTATAGGTGCCCGCTGTCAGCACTTCAAAATCGATCTCATGTTTTTTCAGCAAGCGGTGCACGTTCGGCACCTGCGCCACCACGCCAATCGAGCCGAGTATGGCAAAGGGTGCACTGATAATTTTCTCACCGATGCAGGCCATCATATAACCGCCACTGGCTGCCACCTTGTCGACGCAGACTGTCAGCGGCACGCCGGCTTGGCGAATTCGCGCCAATTGCGAAGATGCCAAGCCATAGCTGTGCACCATCCCGCCACCGCTTTCAAGCCGCAATACCACTTCATCCTGAGCGGTGGCGATGGCCAGCAGCGCGGTGATCTCATGGCGCAAATGCTCGGTGGCCGAGGCCTTGATGTCGCCATCAAAATCCAGCACAAACACCCGGGCCTTTTTCTCGCCAGCGCGCTTTTTCAGTTTGGCTTGTTTGCCTTCAAGCTTGCGCAGCGCCTTCAGTTCCTGCTTGTCGAGCACCGTCTGCTCCAGACGCTCACGCAGGCTGCGGTAAAAATCATTGAGTTTTAGCACCTGTAAATGACCGCGACCACCCTGGCGGCCTTTGCCGCGCAACGCGGCAATCACTAGCAGCACCAACACCACAGCAATCACCACGGTGATAGTGCGGGCCAAAAACCCTGCATATTCAGCAAAAAACTCCACGCGTATCCCCTTTGGTTTTATCCATATCAGCGCGTTTAACGGCGACAACATTAGATACTCAGCATACCGGCGCTACCGGCCGTCGACCAGTCGCAAACCTATTCAGCAAGTCTCTGCTCGATCGATTCAAACAAGCGTATGTTTTTACGTTGACAGGCCGTTTCTATCCCCATAACCTCGGCTCACTTTACCCCCAACGGATAACCCCAAACGTGGGCAGTATTTATCTAATTCGACATGGCCAAGCCTCATTCGGCGCCGACGACTACGATGTGCTTTCGCCCATCGGGATTCGCCAGGCCGACGTATTGGGCAAGCACCTGAGCGATTTGGAGATACGTTTTGACCGTTGCCTGAGTGGTGATTTACGTCGCCAGCAAGACACTGCTAAACACACGCTGCAACAACTCAGCGCGAGCGGCTGGATGGCCCCAAGCCTTGAAATCGACAGCGCCTTTAATGAGTTCGATGCCGATGCGGTAGTTCGCAGCTTGCTGCCGGGACTGCTGCCAGAAGAGCCACAGGCACTGGCGATCTTACGCAATGGCCCGCAAAATCGGGCGGAATTTCAGCGCCTGTTCGCACGCATCATCCAGCGCTGGGTCAGTGGTGATTACCCGGTCGACGGTCTGGAAAGCTGGACCAGCTTTGTTGAACGAGTTGCCGCCGGGCTGCAACGCATACTGATACAAGCGCAAAGCAAAGATAACATCGCCGTGTTCACCTCCGGCGGTACTATCACGGCCTTGCTACGCTTGATTACGGCTGTACCGGCCGAGAAAGCTTTCGAGCTTAACTGGCAAATCGTCAATACCTCACTCAGCCGCTTGAAGTTTCGCGCGACTGAAGTGGCCCTAGCTTCCTTTAACAGCCAGGTGCATTTACAGCTGTTAAAGGCGCCGGAACTCATCACATTTCGATGAGTTACGGCTTACTGTGACCCGCAAGGTCGCCAACAAAACCTGAAACCAAAGGATAGAACCATGACCTCAGTTGCTGATATCGCACAAACCATGCAATCCAAGTTCAACGCTTCCGCCGCTGCTGGCCTGGACCTGGTATTTGGCTTCAACATCGAAGACGGCGAAAACTTCTTCCTGACCGTTAAAGATGGCGCTTGCGAAATGAGCCAAGGTGAGTCGGCTGCTGCCAACGTTACCCTGATCATGAGCACCGAAACCCTGAGCGGCATCACCACCG
>JAIERD010000408.1 GCA_019747155.1 Pseudomonadaceae bacterium | reverse complement strand
CCCTGGAACTGCTCGCCAGCTTCGCCATCCTGAAAACAGTCCTTGTCCTGACGGACGCGGTTTATGGAGCGCTTACACCTATTCCGCTGTGGCGGAGTTTTACTTGACCGGGGTACTGGCTGCGCCGAGCATGTGTCATCTTTTGCTGTTCGCCCAAGGAGTTGCCTGATGCAAGGCCATGTTGAAGTTATCGACTATCTAAAAATGCTGCTCAAGGGTGAGCTGGCAGCCCGTGATCAGTATTTTGTTCATTCGCGCCTGTATGACGACTTGGGTTTTGCCAAACTTTACACGCGTATCAACCATGAGATGGAAGAGGAAACCCAGCATGCCGATGCGTTGCTCAAGCGCATCCTGTTTCTTGAGGGCGTGCCGGATATGGCGCCAAACACCTTTACCTTTGGCCGCACTGTGCCGGAGATGCTCAAGCTCGATCTGGCCCTTGAATACGAAGTACGTGCGGCTTTGAGCAAAGGCATTGAACTGTGCGAGCGCCATCAGGACTATCAGAGCCGTGACATCTTGCTGGCTCAATTGAAGGATACTGAGGAAGACCACGCCTACTGGCTGGAAATCCAGCTGCGTCTGATTGGTCAGATAGGCTTGGAAAATTATCAGCAAGCACAGTTCTAAATCTTTCTGGCCATAACAAAAAGCCCCGAATAGTCGGGGCTTTTTGTTATGCGCTGCCCAGCAGGATTAGGCGCGGTCACGCTCCAGCAGTGGCTTAAGGAAGAATCCTGTATGCGACTGTGGCATTTCGGCGACTTCTTCCGGGGTGCCGACCGCAATGATCTGCCCACCTTTGGAGCCGCCTTCGGGGCCGAGGTCGACCAGCCAGTCGGCGGTCTTGATCACGTCGAGGTTGTGCTCGATCACCACCACGGTGTTGCCGTGATCGCGCAGCCGATGCAGCACGTCGAGCAGTTGCTGGATGTCGGCAAAGTGCAGGCCGGTGGTCGGCTCGTCGAGGATATACAGGGTCTTGCCGGTGTCGCGTTTGGACAGCTCACGCGACAGCTTGACCCGCTGCGCTTCGCCGCCTGACAGCGTGGTCGCCGACTGGCCGAGCTTGATATAAGACAGGCCGACATCCATCAGCGTCTGCAGCTTGCGCGCCAGTGCCGGCACGGCATCGAAGAACGGCCGCGCCTCTTCGATGGTCATCTCCAGCACTTCGTGGATGTTTTTGCCCTTGTACTTAACCTCCAGGGTTTCGCGGTTGTAGCGCTTGCTCTTGCACACGTCACAGGCCACATAGATGTCCGGCAAAAAGTGCATTTCGACCTTGATCAAGCCATCGCCTTGGCAAGCTTCGCAACGCCCACCTTTGACGTTGAAGGAGAAGCGCCCTGGCCCGTAACCGCGCGAGCGTGATTCGGGCACGCCGGCAAACAGTTCGCGGATCGGCGTAAACAGCCCGGTGTAGGTCGCCGGGTTAGAGCGCGGCGTGCGGCCAATCGGGCTCTGGTCGATGTCCACCACCTTGTCTAGATGCTGCAGCCCGTCGCAGCTGTCGTGGGCGGCGGCTTCCAGAGTGGTGGCGCCGTTCAGGGCGGTGGCGCTAAGTGGGTACAGGGTGTTGTTGATCAGGGTCGACTTGCCCGAGCCGGACACGCCAGTCACGCAGGTCAGCAGGCCGATGGGGATGTCTAAATCGACGTTGCGCAGGTTATTGCCGCGAGCGCCCTTGATCTTCAGTGCGAGTTTTTTGTTGCGCGGCGTGCGCTGCGCCGGCACCGGGATTTTCACCCGGCCCGAGAGGTATTTGCCGGTGAGCGAGTCGGGGTGCGCCATCACTTCGGCGGCGGTGCCCTGGGCGACAATTTGCCCGCCATGCACGCCGGCGCCGGGGCCGATATCGACCACGTAGTCGGCCATGCGAATGGCGTCCTCGTCGTGCTCGACCACTATCACGGTGTTACCGATGTCGCGCAGATGCCGCAGGGTGCCGAGCAGGCGTTCGTTGTCGCGCTGATGCAGGCCAATGGAGGGTTCGTCGAGGATGTACATCACCCCGACCAAGCCCGCGCCAATTTGACTGGCCAGGCGAATACGCTGCGCCTCACCGCCCGATAGAGTGTCGGCACTGCGGTCGAGGGTCAGGTAGTCGAGGCCGACGTTGACCAAAAACTGCAGGCGTTCGCGGATTTCCTTGAGGATTTTTTCGGCGATTTCACCGCGTCGGCCGCTCAACGCCAGGCCACCAAAATATTCGGTGGCATCGCCAATCGGCATGCCGGTGACCGCCGGTAAGGTCTTCTCGCCGACCCACACATGTCGCGCTTCGCGGCGCAGGCGGGTGCCGCGGCAGTCGGTGCACGACTGGGTGCTGAGAAACTTGCTTAGCTCTTCGCGGACTGTTTGCGATTCGGTTTCGCGGTAGCGCCGTTCCAGATTCGGCACTATGCCCTCGAACGGGTGGGCGCGTTTGACGATGTCGCCCCGGTCATTGAGATAGCGAAACTCGACGCTATCGCTGCCGCTGCCGTAAAGAATGGCTTTCTGTTCGCTGGCACTGAGGGTGTCGAAGGGCACATCCAGACTGAAATCGTAATGCGCCGCCAATGCGCCGAGCATTTGGAAGTAGTACACGTTGCGTCTGTCCCAGCCGCGTATCGCGCCTTCGGCCAGGGTCATTTCGCCGTGCACCAGGCGTTTAATGTCGAAGAACTGTTTCACTCCCAGGCCGTCGCAGGTTGGGCAGGCGCCGGCCGGGTTGTTGAAGGAGAACAGTTTGGGTTCCAGCTCGCTGATCGAGTGGCCGCAGACCGGGCAGGCGAAGCGGGCGGAGAAGATCATCTCCTCGCCGACTTCATCCTCCATGGGCGCCACCAGCGCTAGGCCATCAGCCAGCTTGAGTGCGGTCTCGAAAGATTCGGCCAGTCGCTGCTGCAGGTCGCCGCGAGACTTGAAGCGGTCAACCACGGCATCGATGCTGTGCTTCTTCTGCTTGTCGAGCTTGGGTAGCTCGTCCAGCTCATGCAGTCTGCCGTTAATCCGCACGCGCACAAAACCTTGGGCGCGCAGTTCGTCGAAAATTGCCAGGTGCTCGCCTTTGCGCTCGCGAATCACCGGAGCCAGCAGCATCAACTTACGGCCTTCCGGCAGCGCCAGTACCTGGTCAACCATCTGGCTGACGGTCTGGGCTTCCAGTGGCAGGTCGTGGTCGGGGCA
>JAIERD010000072.1 GCA_019747155.1 Pseudomonadaceae bacterium | reverse complement strand
CTCCTGCAACCTGCAGCCCTGGAGCTTTCAGGTGATCCGCGACCCGCAACTGCTCGAGCGGCTGCATGGCATATGCATGCAGCAAAATGCCGCCAAGGCGCCGCTGATCATCGCCGTACTGGCGCGCCCGGACACTTGGCGCCAAGCCTGCGCGAACGTCATCCGCTACTGGCCCGAAGCCGAAGTGCCGCAGCGCATCCGGCATTTCTACAGCAAGACCGCACCCTTTCAATACAACCAAGGCCCGTTCGGCCTGCTGGGGTTTTGCAAACGGCAACTGCTGCGGCTGGCGGCCTTGCGCAAACCGCTGATGCGCAGCCCTAACAGCCACGGGCAAATGCGTTTATGGGCGGTGAAGTCCACGGCCCTGGCGGCGGAAAACTTAATGCTCGGCTTTCAGAGCCACGGCTACGCCACCTGCCCGATGGAGGGCTTTGACGAAGTGCGCTTGCGCAAAGTGCTGAAGATCCCGCACCACGCCATACCGATCATGCTGCTGTCCGTCGGCCGAGCCACCGACAAAGGCGTGTACAACCCACGTCTGCGCTTTCCGCTGGAGCAACACGTCACCTGGCTGTAACGCCTCACTGGCTAGCACCGCGCTCCACCCACCCCACCGCCACATAGCGATCTATCACGGGCATTTATAGTGCTGGGTAAAGCGAGACGACCGGTCATATGCTTAGTCCATGAATAGCATCCGACTCGACAAGCGTGACCTGATCCTCGCCAAAGGCGCCGCAGTAATGACCCGCCGCGGCTACCACGGCACCGGCGTGCAGGAAATAGTGCAGGCGGCGGGAATCCCCAAAGGCTCCTTCTATCACTACTTCGCCAGCAAGGAAGACTTCGCCCTGCAGGCCCTGAGCTTTATTTATCAGCCGCGCCTGGCCCGTTACAGCGAAGCCTTGAGCAACCCGGCGCTCAGCCCACGGACGCGCATCCTGGCCTACTACGGCGAGTTACTGCTGCACTTTCGCCAGCAACAACGGCTGGAATACCACTGTTTCATCGGCAGCCTGAGTTTCGAGATGAGCGAGTTATTGCCGGCCATTGGCGAACAAGTCGAGGCGATTTTGCAAGAGTCGGCGCTAATTCTGCAGCGCTGCCTGGAGCAAGCCCAGATTGCCGGTGAACTGCCCGCCGATGAAGACTGCAGCAACCTGGCCAGCTTTATCGCCAATGCCTGGCAAGGCGTGCTGACCCGCTTAAAAGTCGGCAGCCAGACCCAACCCGTCGAAGATTTCGTGCAACGCCTCGAGCACCTGCTCAAGGCCTGATTTTTTTACCCATTTAACGAGACGACCGGTCGCCTGGCCGGCAAAAGGAGCATGTATGACCACCCCAACCGCAGCCCTGTTCAAGCCCTTTCATCTGGGCAACCTGACCCTGCCGACCCGCGTGGTGATGGCGCCGATGACTCGCTCGTTCTCGCCCGGCGGCGTGCCCAACAGCAAAGTGATCGAGTACTACCGTCGCCGCGCCGCTGCCGGCGTAGGCCTGATCATCACCGAGGGCACCACGGTCGGTCACCAAGCCTCCAACGGCTACCCGAACGTGCCGCGCTTCTATGGTGAAGACGCCCTGGTCGGCTGGAAAAAAGTGGTCGATGCCGTGCACGCCGAAGGCGGCAAGATTGTCCCGCAACTCTGGCACGTCGGCAGCGTACGCAAACTCGGCACCGAGCCTGATGGCGAAGTCCCGGCTTATGGCCCGATGGAAAAACTCAAGGACGGCAAAGTGCTCGTTCATGGCATGACCCAGACCGACATCGACGAGGTCATCGCCGCCTTCGCCCAGGCCGCTCGCGACGCCAAGGCCATCGGCATGGACGGCGTGGAAATCCACGGCGCCCACGGTTATTTGGTCGACCAGTTTTTCTGGGAAGGCAGCAATCAGCGCACCGACGGTTACGGCGGCAGCCTGGCCAACCGCTCACGCTTTGCCATCGAATTGATCCAGGCCGTGCGCGCCGCCGTCGGCCCGGACTTCCCGATCATCCTGCGGTTTTCCCAGTGGAAGCAGCAGGATTATGCCGCACGCTTGGTACAGACCCCGGAAGCTCTGGGCGAATTCCTGCAGCCGCTGTCAGACGCCGGCGTGGATATTTTCCACTGCTCGACCCGCCGTTTCTGGGAGCCTGAGTTTGAAGGTTCCGAGCTGAACCTGGCCGGCTGGACCCGTCAACTGACCGGTAAACCGACCATCACCGTCGGCAGCGTCGGCCTGGATGGCGAGTTTTTGCAGTTTATGGTCAACACCGACAAGGTCGCCCAACCGGCGGATCTTGGCGCCCTGCTCACTCGCCTGAACAATCAGGAATTCGACCTGGTGGCGGTTGGCCGTGCCCTGCTGGTTGATCCGGATTGGGCAGTAAAAGTGCGCGATGGTCGCCAGGGGGACATCCTGCCGTTCAGCCGCGAAGCCCTGATGAAGCTGGTTTAATACCATAAGCAAGAGCCGGCGCAGGGCATAGAGCCTGCGCCGGCTCTTTGTTTTGCGCATGATTTTGTCGACCCGAGGCCGTAGAATCGCCGCCTTTACCTCGCTGCGAGACTGTCATGGCTACTCACCTACTGCGCCCGCAAGGCGAATTCCCCTACGCCGCCATACCACGGCGCCTGGCCGCCATGGCCTATGACACGCTACTCAGTCTGGCCCTGCTGATGGTGGTGACCTTCGCCTACCTGATGACCCTCAAGCTGATTTACGGCGAGGCGCAGCTCAAAGCCATGAGCGAGGCCGGAGCCCTGAATGGCGATCCGCTGCTGTCGACCTTGCTGTTGTTCAGCCTGTTCGCTTTTTTTGCCAAGTTTTGGACCCATAACGGCCAAACCCTGGGCATGCAGGTCTGGGGCGTGCGCGTACAAAACGCCGACGGCAGCGCGATCGACCTGTGGCAGGCGCTGCTGCGCTTTCTGCTGGCGATCATCTCGTTCCTGTGTTTCGGCTTGGGCTTTTTCTGGATGCTGTTCGACAAACAAAAACGCAGCTGGCATGACATCTACTCCGGCAGCTGCACGGTGCAATTGCCGAAAAAGACCTGAAAGCAACCCGCATTAAAAGACTCTTTAGCCGTTACGCGCTGAGTGCAAAACGTAGGGTGGGCTTAAACCCCCCCCCCCTGAAACCAACAGAGCAGGTGGGGTGTTGGCCACCCATAAGCCCCCACCCAGC
>JAIERD010000519.1 GCA_019747155.1 Pseudomonadaceae bacterium | reverse complement strand
TCGTGTTCGTATCAAGAGGATAAGCCATTGAGCGATCACCGCATGGAGTTCAGTGACAGGTCGCGCTCAACACGATTATCGGCACTTTTTGAATGACTGCCATTGGCGCGTTTTTGCTTGCCGTCATCGGCAGCCGTCGGCCCATCGCGTATCGTGGCAATGGCACCGGTAAGTCCGGGTGCACGCCAGCAGCCCTCACCAAAGCTCGGTGAATTCCAGGTCATGCTGCAAGCCTGACTCACTACTGAGCAGCATTTGCCGCGTGCTCAGCGACGTGCGGCGCAGCGGCTGTTGAGGGGTTGCAGGTCGAGGGGTATCGCGGCGCTTACGACAGCGTGCAGCGCTTCGTAAAACAGTGGAAATCCGTCGAGAACAGGCCAACAACAACCCAGGCTTTCGTGCCACTGGTGTTCGCCCCAGAGGCCCGCAGTGCCGAGGCTCAGACGCTGGTCTTAAGGTCCTGGTGTTCTATCGTTCGAGTCTACGGCTGGAGCTGACTTAACACTGGCGCGTCGAACCGCTACTGTCGGAGAAATTAGCTCATGGCTCTCATGGGTTCGCATAAAAAATCAGATTTAAACGTTATTTTATCGATTTATCGCGTTGTAAATCGTGTTGACGGTATACAATTGACATAAATCCGCATAGATAAATGAGATTTCCACATGGAGAATTTCCCTATAGTCCTGGCTCTGCTGCGCGCTTCTGTCCGGGACAAATCCAGCACTGTTGTGCAGCACGCCGAGCGATTGCGAGAGGCGCTACAGAAAGCTGGAGCCTCGGATGAGGCGCAGGCAATTACTGATGTTTTGGACAGCTCTCGCAAGTCTGGTACGGGAAAACTTGTTCCATCTCGCGTGGTGAGATCGCGGTTTGTCTCAAGTGGGGAAATGATGACGCCTAATACGTCGCCCCCAGTAGATAAGGAAACTAGCGCTCCTCTTGCCGAGATATTTTTCTCTGATCATTTTGAGGGACTTGCCCCTCCGATCCTCAACGCTCGCCTCGAGCGTGCCATTGACCACTTGCAAGAGCAGTGGGTCGGTGCAGCTGAATTGCAGGCTGCCGGTATCAAGATTCCACGTACGGCACTGTTCTTCGGCCCACCGGGAACCGGAAAAACACGTCTGGCCCTGTGGGCAGCATCGAAACTGGGCTTGCCCGTCGTGCTTGCACGACTGGATGGCCTAACGAGCTCTTATCTGGGGACTACCGCACGGAATATACGTGCATTGTTCGACTTCGCTAATCGCTATCAATGTCTACTGCTGCTAGATGAGTTTGATGGAATTGCGAAGCTTCGTGACGATCCACAGGAGCTTGGAGAGGTAAAGCGAGTCGTCAACGCGGTCCTGCAGGCTATCGACGCTCGGGCGCCGCTTGGATTGACTATCGCAATCACCAACCATGAAGCGCTGCTGGATCCGGCGGTATGGAGACGTTTTGATGCGCGCATTGAAATAGGTCTGCCCGATGCAATTGCCCGTCAGCAGATCATTGAGCGCTACACGGAAGGCTTTGCTGTTACGCCTGGGGCAGCGAAGGTCTTAACGTGGCTGACTGAAGGTTATAGCGGCTCGGACATCGAAACGATGTGTGATTTCATTAAAAGACACATGACACTGCGTGCAGGCCAGAAGCCATCAGTGATAGATTCTGTGCAATTGTTTTTGGACCTATCGGCGACAAACAACTCTTCCGCGGCAAGAGAAGCAATTTCGCGTGGGGACAGCTCCTGGATGCATCAGGTACTGACCTACAAGGATGTGAAAATCGTTCAGTCGGATATCGCGGAAGCGACTCTGAGTACGCAATCTAAAGTAAGTCGGCGTCTCAAGTCCGCCGAGCGAGCGTAGCCAACAAGGATTTAGTATGGCAAACAATCCCGTTCAGGTTGTCCTTCAAACAGACCAGTACATGAAGCAGCCTGAAGGCGGCGGCGGCGGTGGCGCAAAGGACTTTTACGAAGGCCGTGACGAGGAGTTCAAGCGCCACAAGCAGCAGCTCCTTAAACAGGTGGACTCCATTCGTACCGCTCTATCGCGGACTGCGGGACGCAAGGTGGGCTATGTCAAAGTCCGACTTCAATCCAATGCATTAGCGAAAAGCCATCGACCGGTAGATGCGCTCTTCAAACCCAAAAATCTCCCTCTTGTGGGCTCTGGGGCCTTGGGAGAGCTTTATTTTGAAGTAACCCCAGAAACTTTGGACTCGGTCGCGAATGCAATCAGTAGCTCCGAGGAGACGGTCACAAAGCGCGATAGCAAAAACAAGCTTAAAGCCAGCTCAGCTCGATCCGAGACAGGCGCGATTGAGGAGATCGCGTTTCCGTCTCTAAAAGACAAACGCACATTCAGTCTCGAGAATGCTGCTGAGCATTTCGAGAAATGGCCGGGTGCACGCTACTTCACTGTCGAGCTGTTTGTTGACGAAGCCTCCTTACGCGACACGAGCGAATATCGAACGGCAGCCCTGGCAGAGCTGAAGAACTTTCGCAGTGGCCTTGAAGGTCTTTCCCAGGATTTGAGGATTTGGTCGTCTGGAGAAGAGTGGCGAGATTTACACATCACGACCGTTCAGATCCCCGTAGCGATCGTAAAGAGCAAGCAGTTCGGCAAAACATTGGATACTGTCATCCAATTCCTAGATCGTTCGCCGCTTGTTCGTCGCTACGCTCTGGGCGCTATTGTGACCCGTGGCCAACAATCGACGCGTACCTCGACCGTAGCAGCCCCCTCCGTAGCTGCCGCATTGCCTCAACCGCAGCCAGGGGTAGCCTATCCCGTCGTCGGAATTGTTGATGCAGGCATCAGTCGCCACAGATCTATTTCTCCATGGTCAGCGGGCACTGTTGACTATATGCGCGAGCCAGATGCAGATCGCGACCACGGAACATTTATCGCTGGCCTACTAGTCAATGGTGCGGCGTTCAATCCTAATCAGCGCATCGAGCAAGACCCTTGTAAGTTCTTTGATTACGACCTGTTCACGGAGGATGAAGACAAGTTCGAAAACAATTTTGAGCAAGGCTTCATCGACATGATGCGCCAGTTGGATCAAGAGCTGACTGGCTCGAAGCCGGAAGGGATGAGGGTGATTAACATAAGCCTCAACCCAGAGGCCATGACTGACCAGAATGGGTATAGCCCTTACGCCGCCATTCTCGATGAAATTGC
>JAIERD010000421.1 GCA_019747155.1 Pseudomonadaceae bacterium | reverse complement strand
TACCCTACGAAAGCGTGTTGCTGGGCGAGGGTCGCGGCTTTGAAATTGCCCAGGGTCGCCTTGGTCCAGGCCGTATTCACCACTGCATGCGCTCCATCGGCATGGCCGAGCGGGCACTGGAGTTGATGTGCAAACGCTCCATCAGCCGCACCGCATTTGGCAAACCGCTGGCGCGCCTGGGCGGCAATATCGACAAGATTGCCGACTCGCGTACCGAGATCAATATGGCGCGGCTGCTGACCCTGAATGCCGCTTATATGATGGACACCGTCGGCAACAAGATCGCCGCCAGTGAAATCGCTCAGATCAAGGTGGTGGCGCCAAACGTGGCCTTGCAGGTGATCGATAGGGCGATCCAGATCCACGGCGGGGCCGGCGTCTCCAACGACTTCCCGCTGGCCTATATGTACGCCATGCAACGCACCCTACGCCTGGCCGACGGCCCGGATGAAGTGCACCGGATGGCGATAGGCAAGTTTGAAATCGGCAAATACATGGCGCGTTAATCCGCGCCTAAGCCCACAGCTAAAAAGCCGAGGCCCGCTAGATGCGGGCCTCGGCTTTTTTATGGAAATTGCGCTGTGGCTGAGTTAGTAAACCCACACCTCAACCCGGCGGTTTTTGCTGCGGCCTTCATCACCTTGGTTGTTGGCGACCGGCAATTCGGCGCCAAAACCGATGATCTTATCGATGATCACCTGACCTTTGCTCAGCTCGCGGCGGACCACTTGGGCGCGCCATTTAGACAGAATCAGCGCATGGGCTTCATCGACCTTAGGGTCGCCAAAACCAACCAACACCACCTTGTGCTGGGTTTTCTGCTGTTTGTCCAGGTATTCAAGCACCCGTTCAACATCGCGCAGGGCCTTGTTGTCCAGGTTGGCGCTGCCTTGCTGGAAACGAAAATTGACGGTCAGGCGCTGCGCCTGATTGGCCAACTCGCGGTAGATCGGCGGCATGCTGGAGTTGGCGTTAACTTTAACGGCGCTGACCGTCTGCGGCACGAAGCCGACTTTCTCGACCAGTGCCTGGCCTTTGTCGCTGTGGGCGAACTGCACCAAGGCTTGCACCCATGGGTTGTTGGCGTTGGGCGGGTTGTAAAAAAACAACCGGCGCGACAGCGGATAGTCTTCGGTGGCCACCAGGGTCGCGGTCGGCAACATCGGCCGTGATTGGCCATCGGTAATCGCCAGGGCCTTGGCTTGGCGAATGTACGGCAGCCCGATAAAGCCGATGCCTTGTGGGTCCTGGCTGACGGCATCGGACAGCTGCTCGCTGGACTCGAAACGCTGGCTGCCGGCCGCCAAGGTTTTACCGTTAGCCGTCAGCACCAGCTCCTTGAAGGTATCGAAGGTGCCGGAGTTGTCGTCGCGGGCGTACAGGTGAATTGGCCCGCCACTGCCGCCAAGCGCCTCCCAGGTGGTAATTTCGCCGCTAAACACCTGGGCAATCTGGCTGGTGGTGAGACTGGCCAGTGGGTTTTTCTGGTTAAGAATCACGGCCAAACCGTCGATGGCGATGATGTGCTCGGCAGCGGCGCTGTGAAAATCGCCCAGGGCCGAGAGGCTTTGGGCCTCGGCGGCTTTAATCGGTCGAGAACTGGCGCCGAGCTGCGCGCTGGCATCTTTCAAGGCGACAAAGGCGGTGCCTGAACCGTGGGCGGCCACTTCGATAAACACCCGCTGTTTGGCGGCGTTAATGCCTGAAACACGCTGTTCATTGGCGAGTTTGTCGGCCTCAATGCGCACATCCTGAAAGCCTTGCTCCTCCAGCAAACCCTTAACCAAGGCCGGGCCAAGCTTGGCGCCGATGGTGTTGGAGCCCTGGATCTGTAGCGCCGGTTGACCCTCGGGCGGCAAGGGCAGGGCGGCGAACACCCGCCAAGGCAGGGCGTAGCAGATAAAGCCAAGCACCAACCAGCCGCTGGTGCGGCCCCAGGTGTCGTTATCGGTGGTAGACGGGTTGCGCAGCATGCGGGCAGGCACCTTAGGTTAGGGAGGAACGTGCTGCGCAGATTAAGTCAGATAGATTACCGAAAGATGACAGCGACCAGCCGGTTATGGCTCTAGTGCGGGCCTTGCCAAGCTGTGGCTAGCTCAACTGCAGCCAGATCGGGGCGTGGTCCGAAGGTTTCTCCATGCCGCGCAGCTCATAGTCAATGCCGGCCGCCTGCAGGCGATTTTGCAGCGCGGTGCTGGCCATGATCACGTCGATGCGCAGGCCGCGTTTGGGTTGGTCCTCAAAGCCACGGCTGCGGTAATCAAACCAGCTAAAGCAGTCATTCACCTCGGGGTAGAGTTGCCGGTAACTGTCGTGCAGGCCCCAGTCTTTCAGGCGCTGCAACCACTCACGCTCCTCGGGCAAGAAGCTGCACTTGCCGGTTTTCAGCCAGCGCTTGGCATTCTCCGGGCCAATGCCGATGTCGCAATCTTGCGGGGAAATATTGATGTCGCCCATTACGATCAACGGCTGGGTTGGCTGGAACTGGCCTTCGAGCAGCGCTTGCAGGTCGGCATAAAACTGCGTCTTGGCCGGAAATTTGGTGGGGTGGTCGCGGCTTTCGCCCTGGGGGAAGTAACCATTCATGATGGTAATGGGCTGGCCATTAGCATCGGCGAAGGTGCCCCAGATAAACCGCCGCTGGGCGTCTTCGGCATCCCCGGCAAAGCCTTTATGCAGGCTTAGTGGCGCTTGGCGCGACAGTAAAGCGACGCCGTAATGACCTTTCTGACCGTGGTAATGCACCTGATAACCGAGCGCCTCGACCATTTCCAGAGGGAACTGCTCATCGCTGACTTTGGTTTCCTGCAGACCTATTACATCGGGATTGTGCTTATCGATCAGCGCCGCCAACTGATGGGGGCGGGCGCGTAGGCCGTTGATATTGAACGAAACAATCTTCATGGGCGGCTGTCCTGGGAGTTGTGCTGGCGTGGCTGCGATGCTAGCCGATCTGGCCTGCGCTCGACCAGTTATCTGGCAGCCACAGAGCTGCGGTGCTACCGTGCCAGAACAGACCCATAACCCGAAAGATATAAGAGGTCAGCGCATGCCCACATCGCCCGTTGAAGTTCGAATGCTCGACAGCGGTTACGCCCGCGAGGCGCGTTCCTTGCTGTATCACGCCTACCG
>JAIERD010000554.1 GCA_019747155.1 Pseudomonadaceae bacterium | reverse complement strand
CTACATGCCGAACCGCGCGGCCATTTGCACCTGGCCATGCCGCTGCTGTTCGGCCAGCAGATCATGACCGCCAGCCTGCTCGACTATCTGCAGGCCTACCCCCATGTGCACATTTTCGCCCAATACCTCGACCGCTTTCCCAACCTGCATGAAGAAGGCATCGACGTGGCCGTGCTGGTCGGCGCCCTGGCGGACTCCTCGCTGTTTGCCCCGCAGGTCGGCAACATTCGTCGGGTGGTCTGCGCCAGCCCGGACTACCTGCAACGCCATGGCACACCTGGGCGCCCGCAGGAGTTATCCGCCCAGCAGATTATTCACTCCACGGCCGACTCACGCCTGCCCGAATGGCGCTTTCAGGAGCAGGGCAACCCGCTGAACGTCAGCCTACGCCCGCGCCTGATTTGCGCCACCAACCAAGCCGCAATCGTTGCCGCCTGCTCTGCTGGCGGGGTGATCCGCTGCATGAGTTACCAGGTCCACGAACTCATCGAGCAAGGCCTTCTGTGCCGCCTGCTGCAGGCCTATGAGCCGCCGCCACTGCCGGTGTATCTGGCCTACCGGGAAGGTCGCAAGGCAGCCGCGCGGGTGCGCAGCTTTGTCGACTTCACCGTCAGCCGGCTGCGCGAACACCCGGCGCTGCGTTAGGTCTTTGGGGCGCTTTATTGCAGTTGATGAAACAAAGGATTGCCATTTCTGGTGATTCTCCTGCAAAGACTGAAACGCGAAGATGGCTCCACCAGCACGGTAAACCCCGGCACCTCGCCAACCCGTTGCTGCGCCACTTCTGACTTGCGGAGTTCACCATGTCCAACGCCATTAAACTGTTCCGTCACCCACTGTCCGGCCACGCCCATCGCGTCGAACTGCTGCTCTCGCTGCTCAACGTGCCAACCGAACTGGTCTTCGTCGACCTGGCCAAGGGCGCCCATAAGCAAGCCGAGTTTCTCGCCATCAACCCGTTTGGCCAGGTGCCGGCGATTGATGACAACGGCACCGTATTGAGCGATTCCAACGCCATCCTGGTGTACCTGGCGAAGAAGTACGACACCAGCGGCCGCTGGTTGCCGGCAGAACCGGTTGCCGCCGCCAAGGTGCAGCGCTGGTTGTCGATAGCCGCCGAACAGATCGCTTCCGGGCCGGCCACCGCGCGGCTGATTACCGTGTTCGGTGCCCCCTACGATGCCGAGTCGACCATTGCCCGCAGCCATGCCCTGCTACAGGTGGTAGAGAAGGAACTGACCAACAGCCCGTTCCTGGCAGGCAACACGGCCACCCTGGCCGACGTGGCCGGCTATACCTACATAGCCCACGCCCCGGAAGGCAATGTCTCGCTGGCCGACTATCCGCAGGTGCGCGCCTGGCTGGCACGCATTGAAGCCCTGCCAGGCTTCGTGCCGATGCAGCGCACCGCTGTAGGCCTGCAAAGCGCCTAAGGGGCAAACCGGACAGGTACTCAGGTGCCTGTCCGGCTTTTTCTTTTTGATTTATGCGGAGCCCGAGCATGAACCCGCCTGACGTAAACAATCCCTCCCCCTGGCATGCCGGGGAAAAGCACTTGCAAGAACGCGCCGGCGTGGCCGAGCGCATGGAGGTGTTTGGCCGACGGGTGATTCGCGATCACATGCCCGAGCAGCACCGTATTTTTTATCAGCAACTGCCGTTTATCTTGTTTGCCGCCGTGGATGACCTGGGGCGTCCCTGGGCCAGCATCGCCGAAGGTTCGCCAGGTTTTGTCCAGGCCCCCGAGCCGCAGCAGTTGCAACTGCACGGCACGCTGGCGACTGACGATCCGGCCGCCGCAGCGCTGCGCAGCGGGTCGGCAATCGGCTTGCTGGGCATCGAACTGCACAGCCGCCGACGTAACCGGATCAATGGCCATGTGCTGAGCCGTGATGCCGCGCAACTGAACATTACGGTTGAACACGCCTTTGGCAACTGCCCGCAATACATTCAGCACCGCGAGGTGCAAATCCGCGCGGCTGAGCGCACGCCCCCACGGCCTGCTGCCCAGCGCCGCAGCGGCCTGGATGACGCGGCTCGCGCACTGATTACCCAGGCCGACACCTTTTTCGTCGCCAGCTATGTCGAACACGCCGACGGCAGTCGCTCGGTCGATGTATCGCACCGCGGCGGACAAGCTGGCTTCGTCAGAATCGAGGGCGACTGCCTGACCATCCCCGACTTTGCCGGCAACCTGCACTTCAACACCCTCGGCAACCTGCTGCTCAATCCGCGTGCAGGCTTGCTGTTTATCGACTTCACCAGCGGCGATCTGCTGCAGGTCAGCGGGCGCACCGAACTGATCCTCGACGGCCCCCAGGTCAAGGCCTTCCAAGGCGCCGAACGCCTCTGGCAGGTGCAAGTCGAGGAGCAAGTCTGGCGGCCGGCGGCCCTTAACCTGCGTTGGGATTTTCATAGCTACTCGGCCAACAGCCTGATGACCGGCGACTGGGCCGATGCCCAGGCCCGGCTGGCCGCGCAGGCACTGCGCGATCAATGGCGGCCGTTACGGGTGGCACGCATCGTTGAGGAAAGCAGCAACATTCGCTCCTTCTACCTTGAACCGGCCGACGGAGCCGGCTTGCCGGACTTTAGCGCCGGCCAGCACCTGCCCCTGCGCCTGTCAATTGCCGGCCAAGCCCAGCCGCTGATTCGCACCTACAGCCTGTCCAGCGCCCCCTCGGACAACTTCCTGCGTATCAGCGTCAAACTCGAGGGCGTCGCTTCGCGCTACCTGCATGAACAGGTGCAGGTCGGCAGCCTGCTTGAGTCGCGCGCCCCGCAAGGACGCTTCAGCCTGGATGCCGAGCAGCGCCGCCCACTGGTGCTGCTCGCTGCAGGGGTGGGCATCACTCCGCTACTGGCCATGCTGCGCGAGGTCATCCACCAGAACCAACGCCTGCGCCGCTCGCGACCGGTGTGGCTGTTGCAAAGCGCGCGCAGCCTGACCGAACTGGCATTTCGCGATGAGCTGTTCAGCCTACTGCAACGCGGCGGCGACGCCATCCACGCCGTGCGCCTGCTCAGCCAGCCCGAACCCCATGCGCTGGAAGGCCAGGACTTCGAGTTAGCCGGGCGCATCGATGTGGCGCTGCTCAAAGCTTTACTGCCCTTCGACGACTATGACTTCT
>JAIERD010000602.1 GCA_019747155.1 Pseudomonadaceae bacterium | reverse complement strand
CTCAACAGCGTTAGCCAGTTGAACGAAGGCACCCGTCAGCAAATCATCACCACCGACCACAACCACCACAAAGAGCGCGTGGTTGACTGGCTGTTGGCCAACGAGACCTATCAAAAGGCGATCATCTTCACTAACACCAAGGTGCAGGCCGATCGCCTCTACGGCAAGTTGGTGGCCGCCGATTACAAGGTGTTCGTGCTGCACGGCGACAAAGACCAGAAGGATCGCAAGCTGGCCATCGACCGCATGAAGCAGGGTGGGGCGAAAATCCTGGTGGCCACCGATGTGGCCGCTCGCGGCCTGGATGTGGAAGGCCTGGACCTGGTGATCAACTTCGATATGCCGCGCAGTGGCGACGACTACGTGCACCGCATCGGTCGTACCGGTCGGGCTGGTAATGAAGGTCTGGCAATTTCGTTGATCTGTCACAGCGACTGGAGCCTGATGTCGAGCATCGAGCGCTACCTCAAGCAGCGTTTCGAGCGGCGTAATATCAAGGATGTCAAAGGCATCTACCAAGGCCCGAAAAACCTCAAGGCCTCGGGTAAAGCGGTAGGCGTGAAGAAGAAGAAAACCCCGGCCGAGAAGAAAGCCTCAGCGAAAAAAGCCAGTGCCAAGCCCAACAAGCGTAAATCGATTAACCGCCCGCAGCCCGATGCCCCTGCATTGGTCAGCCACGACGGCCTGGCGCCGCTTAAGCGTAAAAAGCCGGCGGCAGAAGCGGGCGCCTAAACCGCTTTTGGCTTAACGCCACCCTGAGAAGTGCCACTGCGGCGCTGGTCGGACTGTACAGTCTGACTCGCGCCGCAGTCGTTTCTGGCCCTGTTCCCGGCACCGGCAGATCCCGTTCGATGTTCGGCACAGCAACAATCCTGAACTCACTATTCACCCATGCACCTTGCGCGGCACTTTGCCGTGGTCGGCGCCTTGGTCGCAAACCGGCAGGGTGGTGACGCAATCAGTAAGCCTTAGGTCGCTATCGTCATCGGCGGGCTGTAAGCGCTTTGTTAGGTTCGACTGTGAACGTTCGCGGTTTTGCATTTCATTCAGCACTTACAGGAGTAACCCGATGAAGCTTGCAAAAACACTGTTAGCCACTGCGCTCTGGCTGAGCCTTGGCGCTCAGGCCATGGCGACTGAATTGAGCCATTGGCCGGAGCCTGCCGCCAAGCAATTGCACAGCATGATCAAGGCGAATGCCAACCAGGGCAATTACGCCGTCTTCGACATGGACAACACCAGCTATCGCTATGACCTGGAAGAGGCGCTGCTGCCGTTTCTGGAAATGCAAGGGGTGCTGACCCGCGAGAAACTCGATCCATCCTTGAAGCTCATCCCGTTCAAGGACGTCAACGGCAACAAGGAAAGCCTCAACAGCTATTACTACCGCCTCTGTGAGCTCGACGACATGGTTTGCTACCCCTGGGTGGCGCAAGTGTTCTCAGGCTTTACCCTGGCCGAGCTGAAGGTGCATGTTGATGCGCTGATGGCTTATGGCAAGCCGGTGCCGAGCACTTACTACGAACGCGATGTGGTCAAAGCGGTGGAGATCAACCCGCCGAAGATTTTCAGCGGGCAAAAAGAGCTGATGAATCTGCTGACTGAAAACGGTATCGAGGTCTACATCATCAGCGCCGCCCATGAAGAACTGGTGCGCATGGTGGCGGCTGATCCCAAGTACGGCTACAACGTCAAGCCGCAGAACGTCATTGGCGTGACCACCTTGCTGAAAGACCGCAAGAGCGGCGCCCTGACCACTGCGCGCAAACAGATCATTGCCGGTACCTACGACCAGAAGGCCAACCTTGAGCTGGAAGTCACCCCGTACCTGTGGACGCCCGCGACCTGGATGGCCGGCAAACAGGCGGCGATTCTGACCTATATCGATGAGTGGAAAAAACCTGTGCTGGTGGCCGGCGATACGCCTAGCAGCGACGGCTACATGCTGTTTCACAGCACCGATGTGGCCAAGGGCGGGATTCACCTGTGGGTCAATCGCAAGGCCAAGTACATGGACCAGATCAACGCCATGATCAAGAAAAACAGCGCCGCGCAGGCGGAGCTTGGTCTGCCGGTAACGGCTGATAAAAACTGGCTGATCGTTACCCCGGAGCAGATTCAATAAACCAGGCTTGGTTTTATGGATGGCGCTTGCAGGCCCTGTTTTGTAGGGTGGGCTTTAGCCCACCAGCACTAGATAGGGGCCTTGGTGGGCTAAAGCCCACCCTACGTTTTGCGCTCGACACGTAACTGGTATAGAGCCAATAAAAAGGCTATGTCCCAGTTACGTGTTGCAAAGCACAAGTCCTGCGACCTCAGGTTTGTGACCCAGATAAATGCGGGGAAAAGAATAGTTTTGGCCCTGCAGGATTGTCAGAGTGCTCGCGCGTGCTTCGCGGATAAATCCGCTCCTACACAAGCCCAGCACCTGCAATACTTTCATCGGTCACCTCCTGTAGGAGCGGATTTATCCGCGATTGATCGGTGCAGGCAGCACAAGTATCAAGGCTAATTCCCTACTACGAATGGTTGGCTCCCTTGCAACACGTAACTGGAATAGAGCCAATAAAAAGGGCCGGAGCAGCAACTGCATCGGCCCTTTTTGTTGTTCGCGGTTTGACTGTTGTTCAACTCCCTGCGGCGCTTTCGGTGAGTCGTGCTGGCACCTCTGGACGCTGCATCGTGGGGCGTCGGCTGTTAATCTTTGAGGATTAAATGCTGCGCGCCGTTTGGCGCTGAATCGCTGCTCGGGAGTTGCTGGTGAAATCCATTTCTAAGGTTCTTTGTGTGTTGCTGACGGCTTTGCCGGTCACGGCATTTGCCTGGTCCAATCATTCGCTTGGTACTGCTTTGGCCCTGCGTGATTTGCCCGCGCTCAAGCAAGCCGCAGCGGTGCAGCTTGAGCCGCTGGAGGATTTTTTGCGCAGTGAAAGCGCGGGCTTACAGGCGCTGCTTGATCAGCAAGAGGCCTTTGCTCTGGTTAACTTCCCCGGCTATCCAGAGCGCCGGAACATGCCCCTGTCTGAACTCGACAATGGGCGGACAGCATCATTCGCTCGGGGAACGGCAAGATCTGAACGTGTGTTCAGGTTAAAGCCTGCTCACGAAGCACGCTTTCGAAGATATGACCG
>JAIERD010000609.1 GCA_019747155.1 Pseudomonadaceae bacterium | reverse complement strand
TATTTATTTCATATTGATGGTTAACCAAGCGACATGACCGCACAACTGATCGACGGCAAAGCGATTGCCGCCAGCCTCCGCCAGCAGATCGCCCAACGTGTCGCCGAGCGCAGCCAGCGCGGCCTTCGCGTCCCAGGCCTTGCAGTGATTCTGGTCGGCAACGACCCCGCCTCCGAAGTTTACGTTTCGCACAAACGCAAAGACTGCGAAGAAGTCGGTTTTTTCTCTAAAGCCTATGACTTGCCCGCAGACACCGAGCAAACCGAGCTATTGGCGCTGATTGACGAGCTCAATGCCGACCCGAAGATCGACGGCATCCTGGTGCAACTGCCGCTGCCAGCGCATTTAGATGCATCGCTGCTGCTTGAGCGAATTCACCCGGACAAAGACGTCGACGGTTTTCACCCCTACAACATCGGCCGCCTTGCCCAGCGCATCCCGGTACTGCGGCCCTGCACTCCAAAGGGCATCATGACCCTGCTGCAAAGCACGGGCGCAGACTTGTATGGCATGCACGCGGTGATTGTCGGCGCCTCCAACATCGTCGGCCGGCCGATGGCTCTGGAGCTGCTGCTGGCCGGCTGCACTGTGACCGTCACCCACAGATTCACCAAAGACCTGCCCGGTCATCTGGCCAGCGCCGACCTGGTAGTAGTCGCCGCCGGCAAGCCAGGCCTGGTTAAAGGTGAATGGATCAAGCCAGGCGCTATCGTTATCGATGTCGGCATCAACCGTCAGGCTGACGGCAAGTTGATCGGCGACGTGGTATTTGAAACCGCCCTGCCCCGCGCCAGCTGGATCACCCCAGTACCCGGCGGTGTTGGCCCGATGACCCGCGCCTGCCTGCTGGAAAACACCCTGCATGCCGCCGAGCATCTGCACAACTGACTAAATACCCGTGAATAAAAAATGGCCGCATCAGCGGCCATTTTTTATTGCAGCGTCCAACTAGTCGGCTAACCGCCAGGTAGTCACGCCCTTACTGTCTTCCAGCACCACGCCCAGCGCCGCCAACTGATCACGAATCTGATCGGACGCCGCCCAGTCTTTGTTGCTGCGCGCCAGCAAGCGAGCCTCGATCAAGGCCTCAATGGCCTGCACATCCACTCGCCCGCCGACATCGCCACGCAAAAACTCATCCGGCTCAAGCTGCAACACACCCAACAACGCCGCCAGCGACTTCAAGCGCGCCGCCAGGGCCGCAGCAGCAGGCAAGTCAGCATCACGCAGACGATTCACTTCGCGCGCCAACTCGAATAACACCGAGCAAGCGCCGGCAGTATTGAAGTCGTCATCCATGGCCACGGTAAAGCGCGCGACAAAATCCTCGGCCGCCGCAGGCGCAGCCTCTGGTAGACCTTTCAGGGCGTTGTAGAAACGCTCCAAAGCGGCCTTGGCTTCACGCAGATTGTCTTCCGAGTAGTTGATCGGGCTGCGGTAATGGCTGCCAATCAGCAGGTAGCGCACCACTTCCGGATGGTACTTTTCCAGCACTTCACGAATGGTGAAGAAGTTACCCAAGGACTTGGACATCTTCTCGCCATTGATGGTGATCATCCCGCAGTGCAGCCACGCCTTGGCGTAAGGCTTGCCGGTGGCCGCCTCGCTTTGCGCGATTTCGTTCTCGTGATGCGGGAACTCCAGATCATTGCCGCCGCCATGAATATCGAAGGTATCGCCCAGGCAGCAGGTCGACATCACCGAGCACTCGATGTGCCAGCCCGGCCGCCCATCACCCCAAGGCGACGGCCAGCTCGGCTCGCCCGGCTTGGCCGCTTTCCATAGGACGAAATCCAGCGGGTCCTGTTTGGCATCATCGGGCTCGATGCGCGCACCGATGCGCAAATCTTCGATGCGCCGACGCGACAACTTGCCGTAGCCGACAAACTTGCCGACCCGGTAATAGACGTCGCCATTCCCCGCCGCGTAGGCGTAATCCTTGTCGATCAGGGTCTGGATCATCGCCTGCATGCCGGCGATATGCTCGGTGGCACGCGGTTCCATATTCGGCTTGAGAATATTCAGCCGCGCTTCATCTTCATGCATCGCGGCAATCATGCGTTCGGTCAGCGCTTCAAACGCCTCGCCATTTTCATTGGCGCGATTGATGATTTTGTCGTCGATGTCAGTGATGTTACGCACATAGGTCAGCTCATAGCCGCTATGGCGCAACCAACGGGTGATCACGTCAAAGGCCACCATGCTGCGACCGTGACCCAGATGGCAGAAGTCATACACGGTCATGCCGCAGACATACATGCGCACCTTGTTGCCTTCCAACGGTGTGAAAACTTCCTTGGTTTTGCTTAGCGTGTTGTAGATCGACAGCGCCATCATTGCCCCCAGGAATCACGAAGCGTGACAGTGCGATTGAACACAGGCTTACCCGGTTTGGAATCTTTCAAATCGACGCAAAAATAGCCTTCACGCTCAAACTGAAAACGCTCCTCAGCTTGCGCGTGCGCCAGCGAAGGTTCGGCGCGGCAGCCAGTGAGCACCTGCAGCGAGTTCGGGTTGATATCCTCAAGAAAACCGGCGCCGTCTTCGGCTTTTTCCGGTTGCGGCGAACGGAACAGGCGATCGTACAAGCGCACTTCACACTCGATGCTGGCGGCTGCCGGCACCCAATGAATGACGCCCTTGACCTTGCGACCCTCAGGGTTTTTGCCCAAGGTTTCCGGGTCATAAGAGCAGCGCAGCTCGACGATATTGCCAGCCTCATCTTTGATCGCCTCATCGGCACGAATCACATAACTGCCGCGCAGACGCGCTTCGCCGCCTGGAACCAGGCGCTTGTAGCCGGCTGGCGCGACTTCTTCAAAGTCGCCGGCGTCGATGTAAATCTCGCGAGCAAACGGCAACTGACGCACACCCATATCCTGCTTGGGATGACGGGCCAGTTCGAGATTCTCAACCTGATCTTCTGGGTAATTAGTAATAACGACTTTCAGCGGTTTGAGCACGCACATGGCCCGCGCGGCGCTGGCATCCAGGTCTTCGCGGATGGCGAATTCCAGCATGCCGATATCAACCAAGCCACCGGCACGGTTGACACCCACCATGTCGCAGAAGGTGCGGATCGACGCCGGGGTGTAGCCGCGACGGCGGTAG
>JAIERD010000105.1 GCA_019747155.1 Pseudomonadaceae bacterium | reverse complement strand
GCGCAACGTGACTTACTGTTTGGCGCAGCCTTGCGCGCCCCCGATCATGGCCAGCTACGGCCGTGGCGTTTTATTACTGTGGAGGGCGCCGCTCGCGAGCAGTTGGGTGAGTTGTTGGTAAGCGCGTTGCGGGCCAGTCAACCGCAGGCGGGTGCTGAAGCGCTGGCCAAGGCGCGCGCCATGCCGTTGCGTGCGCCGCTGGTGGTTTTGGTGATTGCCCGTCTGCAAGCCCACTTCAAGGTGCCCGCGCAGGAGCAATTGCTCGCCGCTGGTTGCGCCGCCCACGGCCTGCTGCTGGCCGCGCACGCCATTGGCGTTGGCGCCGTATGGCGCACCGGAGAGTTGGCCTATAGCCCAGAGGTTGCTGCCGGGCTTGGTTTACGGGCCGATGAGCAGCTGATTGCCATGCTCTATTTGGGCACCCCTCAAGGTGAGTTACGCACCCCGGTGCGGCTCAGTCCAGAGGACTTTGTCAGTGTCTGGCCGGGCTGATTTTGGCCTTGCTGCTAGCCGGTTAACTGCGGCTGCAGTGGCAGCTCCAGGCAGGCAATAAAGCCGCCGTCGGGCGCATTACTGAAGTGCAGTGCGCCGCCGTGGCGTTCGGCGGCGCGCCGGGCAATGGCCAGGCCCAGTCCGTGACCGCTACTGCTTTGCCCCGGCGCACGAAAAAACGCTTGGCCAAGCTTGGGCAGTAACTCGGCGCTGATCCCGGGGCCGTGGTCACGCACGCACAGTTGCAGGCGTGCGCCATGCAGGCTGGCGCTCAGCTCAATAGCTTGCCCGCTGGGGTTAAAGCGCAGGGCATTGCGCAGTAAATTATCCAGCGCCCGTTCGAGTATTTCTGTCCAGCCGTAGAGTTTGATGCCGCTCTGCAGCTGTATCCGCACCTGTTGCTGAGGGGCGCTGAGCTGGGCATCGTCCTGCAGTTTGCTCAGTAACCCGGCCAGCTCGATTGGCTCGGCAGGGCCGGGATCAGCATCCAGACGCGCCAGGGCCAGAATTTCGCTAATCAAAGCCTCCAGGCGGTCGCATTCAAGGTTCAGCCTTGGCCAGAGCTGCTCGCGTTCTTCGGGTTCGGCGCGCTCAGCCAGGGCCAGAGCAATGCGCAGGCGGGCCAGCGGTGAGCGCAGTTCGTGGGAGACATCCCTCAGCAATTGGCGCTGGCTGCTGATCAGGCTCTGCAGGCGCGCGCCCATGCGGTTGAAGTCTTTCGCCAATACGCCGAACTCATCGCGTCGCTTGGCCAGCTGCATCAGGCTGGTTTGCTGATAGCTGGTTTGTCCCAGGTCATGCACGGCGCTGCGCAAACGTTGCAGTGGGCGGGTGAATGACAAGGTCAGCAGCAGGCTGAACAAACTCAGTACGATCAGGGCGATGCCTAAGGCGCTGAGTGGCCAGAGTCGGCCGTCACGCTGCCATTCGTTCAATTCGCGGTGCGGGATGCGGTAAATCAGCAGGTAGCTGGTGCCCGTGGTTGGGCTGCTGTATTCCTCGGTCAGGCGCCGCCAGGGCAGTCGGTGCTGGTCATCCTGGCGCGCCTCAAAAGCGGCGGCGCGGCGCGGGAAGGTGCCTTTGACCACGGCCTGACCATCGTCGTCAAGCACCTGCACGTCGAGGTGAAATTGTTCTTTGCGCTGTTCCAGATAGGCTTGCGCAGCGCGTTCGCCGCGCTCTTCATAGAGCTGCGCCCAGCGTTCGGCGAGGCCGTTGAGGGCCGGATGGCGAGTGAGAATCCAGCTGTCTTGATCCAGCGCCCGTCCCAGTAACAGCGATAAGCCGCCCACCAGGGCGAAGGCCAGCCAGAAGCTGGCGAAGATGCGCCAGAACAGTGAACGCACAATGACTCCTTAATGGGTGAAAACAACAAAGGGCGAAAACAACAAAACCCGCCCGGCAGTCAATGCCGGACGGGCGCTTAAACTAGCGGATGTTATTCCGCTTTGGCGGCGCGCTGGGCTTTCCAACTTTGGAACTCGGCCATTTCGGCACGCCGCTCGGCGTTTTTTTGCTGGGCTTGATCGTAGGCTTTTTGTTGCTCGGGAGTCAGCAGCGCCCGTATGGCTTGCTCGTTTTTAGCCTTGGCGGCGGCCAGTTGCTCTTGCATGGCTTTTTGTTCGGCGGCCGGCAGTTTATCGAGAAAGCTTTGGGTGATGCTGTGGCGCGTTTGCATCTGTTCGCGCATCAGCTTGCCGACTGCCATGCGTTGTTTCTGGTCCAGGTTCAATTCTTTAAACGGGTGCTGGCCGCGTTCGGCATGCTGGCGCTGCTCGCCGTTATGCTGCGGGCCGTCTTCAGGCATGGCATGGGCAAGCGCCGGTAGGCTGGCGGCGAACAACAGGGCGATTAGAGACTTGCGCATTTTCGGTGTCCTTAACTGATTGCCGGCGATTTACCGGATGAGCCCAGTTTAGGTAGCTCAAGGTCAGGTGCGGTCAGGCCAAGGTAAAGGCTCGGTAAAGAACACCGGCTCAGCGCTGGCCGGCTTGCTCAGACGCAGTAGTAGTAACCGCGCCCGCGCAAGGCGAGAATCCGCGGCCGGCCATCGGCATGGGCGCCGAGTTTTTTGCGTAAGTTGCTGACGTGCATGTCGAGGCTGCGGTCGTACAGGCTGAGTTTGCGGCCCAGCGCCAGCTGCGTCAGTGCTGGCTTGTCGACGGGTTCGCCGGGGTGCTGCAGCAGCGCTTCGAGAATCCGGCTTTCGGACAGCGTCAGCACCACCTCGTGCTCGCCGATACTGGCCACTCCACGGCTCTGGCTGAAACTCAGGTCACCCAGTTCCAGCAGGGCGGTGCTGGCCACTGGCACGCTGCGGCGCAATACGGCGCGCAGGCGGGCGGTCAGCTCGCGGGGGTCGCAGGGTTTGGCCAGGTAGTCATCGGCGCCCAGTTCCAGGCCCAGAATGCGGTCCAGCGGCTCGCCACGGGCCGACAGCATCAGTACCGGCAGCTGCGGGTAATCCCGGCGTAGCTGCTTCAACAGATTCAGGCCGCTGCCGTCGGGCAGCATCACATCCAGAATGACCGCCGCCGGGGTTGCCGCCAGCAGGGCCGAATGAGCGCTATTGCCGTCGTGGCAGGCGCGAACCTGAAAACCTTCCTGGCTCA
>JAIERD010000088.1 GCA_019747155.1 Pseudomonadaceae bacterium | reverse complement strand
TCGTTTGGAAGAGGTTGCCGAGGTGGCGTCAGGGCCGCTGTGGTTTCAGCTGTATTGGCAGGGCGACGGCCCGCGCACGCTAGCCTTGGCCGAACGCGCTGAGGCGGCCGGTTATAAAGCCTTGGTGCTAACCGTGGATGCGCCGGTGGCCGGTATTCGCAACCGCGAGCAACGCGCTGGCTTTGTTCTGCCGGCGCATGTGCGGGCGGTCAATATCGACACCCCGGCACAACTGCCGCCGTTGCCTGAAGGCGGCAGCGCGGTATTCGATGGCCTGCTGGCGCTGGCGCCGCAGTGGGCCGATGTGGCCTGGCTGTGCCAGCACAGCCGCTTGCCGGTGTTGCTCAAGGGCATTCTGCATCCCTTGGATGCGCAACTGGCGATGCAGGCTGGCGCGGCTGGGTTGATCGTCTCCAACCATGGTGGCCGGGTGCTAGACGCGCAATTTCCGGCCATCAAGGCGCTGCCGGCGATTCGGCAAATGCTCGGGCCAGACGTGCCGCTGTTGGTCGACGGCGGTATTCGCCGCGGCACCGATGTGCTCAAGGCCATCGCCCTAGGCGCGGACGCGGTGCTGATCGGCCGGCCCTATATCCACGCGCTGAGCACTGCCGGCGCGCTGGGCGTGGCGCATCTGCTCAAGTTGCTGCGTGAAGAGCTGGAAGTGGCCATGGCGTTGTGCGGCTGTCGCGAGCTGGCGGATATCGGCCCGACGCTGTTGCGCCGCAGCAGTGATTGGTAATGGCGAAGCGCTCTGGCAATTCAAGCCACTGTCTAAGGTGATGCACTTATGTTGAAAAAACTCATTTTCCAGCTGCATTGGCTGCTGGGCATCAGTGCCGGTTTGGTGTTGATGTTGATGGGCGTGACTGGCGCGCTGCTGGCCTTTGAGCGCGAGCTGTTGACGGTGTTGAATCCGCAGGTGCTGCGCGTGCAAGTGCGCGAGGCCGGCCTGCTGGCGCCGGCCGAGCTGGTGGCTAAAGCTGAAAGCGCGGCTGGCAAAACAGTCTCCGGCTTGTGGCTCGACAGCCGCGACCAGCGTGCCGCGAAGGTGTTCTTTGCCCCGTCCGCCGGTGAGCGCCGTGGGCCGATGCGCTATTTCGATCCTTACAGTGGCGAGCTACTTGGCCAGCCGCTTGGGCAGGGCTTCTTCGACCTGGTGCAGCAACTGCATCGCTTCCTCGCCATGGGGGATTTGGGCAAACAAATAACCGCCGCCAGCACCCTGGCCTTGCTGTTCTTCTGCCTGTCCGGGCTGTACCTGCGCTGGCCTCGGCAAGCGTGGAATTGGCGGGTATGGCTGACCTTGGATTGGGCGAAAAAGGGCCGCGCCTTTAACTGGGATTTGCATGCGGTGTTTGGCACCTGGTGCCTGCTGTTTTATCTGTGTGCGGCGCTGACCGGGTTGTTTTGGTCGTATGACTGGTATCGCCAGGGCGCAACCGAGTTGCTCGGCGATCCCCCAGCCGGACAGCAGGGCGACAAGCCCGAGCGGCGTGGCGGCCCTGAGCAAGCAACCGCCACACCGCCCAGGGTCGACTACGACGCTATTTGGCGCAGTTTGCAAACTGCCGCCGGTCCACGGTTAGTGGCCTGGAATCTGCGCCTGCCGGCAGTGGCTGGCAAGCCGGCCACTGTCTTCTATTTACTCAGCGATGCCGAGCATCCCAGCGCACTAAATCAACTGAACCTCGACCCGCTCAGCGGACAGGTTAGTCAGCAGCAACGCTATGCCGATAAACGCTTGGGCGCGCAGCTACTGGCCAGTGTGTATGCCCTGCATGTTGGCGAATACTTCGGTCTGCCGGGGCGCATTTTAATGGCCTTGGCCAGTGCCGCCTTGTCGCTGTTTGGCATTACTGGGTGGTTGCTGTACCTCGATCGGCGGCGCAAAAAGCGTGGGTTGCGGGCGGCCAAACAGGCCGTGGCGGCACCGAGCGGCGCGGCCAATTGGCTGATCGGTTTTGCCAGCCAAAGCGGCTTTGCCGAGCAGCTGGCCTGGCAAACCGCCGGGCAATTGCAGGCCGCCGGGATTGCCGTGCAGGTCAGCCCGTTGGCCCGCTTGAACGTCGCCATGCTCGCCCAAGCCGAACGGGTACTGCTGGTGGTCAGCACCTTTGGTGATGGCGAGGCACCGGACAGCGCCCGTGGTTTTGAGCGCAAGCTACTGGGACAAGCGCTGAGCTTGACGCACCTGCGCTTCGCCATGCTGGCCCTGGGTGATCGGCAGTACGCGCAGTTTTGCGGCTTTGCCAGCCGCGTACAGCACTGGCTGGGTGAGCAGGGCGCGCAAGCCTTGTTCGCTCCGGTACAGGTCGATAACGGCGATGCGCGGGCTATCGCCACCTGGCAATTGCAGTTGCGCGAGCTGACCGGTGCTGCCTTGCCCACAGCGAGCGAGCCGACGTTTGTCGGTTGGCAGTTGCTCAGTTGTGAGTGTTTGAATCTGGCTAGCAGCGGTGCACCGACGTTTTTAGTGCGGCTGCAACCACCGGCCGGTGCAGACTGGCAGGCCGGCGATGTGCTGCAGGTGCTGCCGCAGAATAATCGTGAGCTGGCGGTGCGCGATTACTCGATCGCCTCAGTGCCCAGCGATGGCGTGCTCGAGTTGCTGGTGCGCCAGCAGCGCGGCAGTGACGGAGCGCTGGGGCTGGGTTCTGGCTGGTTAACCGCGCAGGCCTTGGTCGGCACTTGGTTGGCCGCGCGGGTGCGGCCGAACGCTAATTTCCACCTGCCCAGCGATGCCCGGCCACTGATTCTAATCGGCAATGGCACTGGCTTGGCCGGCCTGCGCAGCCTGCTCAAGGCGCGTATCGCGGCGGGGCAAACGCGCAACTGGTTGCTGTTTGGCGAACGCCACGCCGCCCACGATTTTTACTGGCGCGACGAGTTGCAGGGCTGGCTGGCCAGTGGCGACCTAGTCCGTTTGGACGTGGCGTTTTCGCGCGAGCAGGCCGGCAAACTGTATGTGCAAGACCGCCTGCGCATGGCTGCCGAGCAGCTGCAGCGCTGGGTTGCTGAGGGCGCGGCGATCTACGTGTGCGGCAGCCTGCACGGCATGGCCGGCGGCGTCGATGCGCTGCTGCGCGAGGTGCTTG
>JAIERD010000022.1 GCA_019747155.1 Pseudomonadaceae bacterium | reverse complement strand
AGTGCAGGTCTTCACCCAGATGCAGCCAATATTGTTCGATATAGCGCGGCTGGGCATGGCGGAAATGAAACTGCCAAGGCAGGCGTTCGCCACTCAACTGGCGGCCCAGCGCGACTATGGCGGTGCTGCTGGCCTCCAGCACGAAGCGCTGTTGGGCCCCGACGCCGCAACTGTCCAGCCAGTAGATATAGGCGTACTGGTCATCCAGCAGCACTTGCGGGGTCAGCAGCGGGGCGAGCAGGGCGCGCCATTCCCCCAGCAGTTGCAGCGCTTGTTGCAGCGTGCCGGCCAGCGCCAAGGCTTGGCTGGCAGCGCCGTGGTGGCCGGGCAATAGCCGTTGGCCAAACAAAAAGCTCGAGTCGTCGGCCGCCAGCAAGCGCTGGGCATTGTCGATTAGCTGGAGAAACTGCGCCGGGCTGATCAGGCTGGTGCCGCGCAGGATGTCGTCGTGAAACAAGCCGGTGCCGCGTAGCAGTCGATGGCTGTCGATGTCGCGACTCAGGCACAGGTCGATCAAGCTGGCCGGCTGCTGGTGGGCGGCGATAAAGCGGCTGTCGCGCTCGTACCAGTGGTTCGGCACACTCATGGCCGGCTAAGCACTCAAGGCCAACGGTTGCTTGATCCGCGCCAAGGTTAAATTGAGGCGCAGCAGCAGGCTGTCGGCGTCTTCATTGAGGGCCATCACCACCGCCACGCTGGCGCGCAGTTGCAGGCGTTCGCCGTGCTGGCGGCTCTTGTGCGCGAGGTGTTCAACCGCCAGTTGCAGCTCGCTGGCCAGTTGCCGCGCTTGGGTTTCGCCGGTATTGGCCAGCAGCACCACGAAGCGGTCGCCGGCCAGTCGGCAGAGCAAATCTTTACAGCGCAGGTTAAGCAGCAGTTGTTGGGTCAAGGCCTCTAGCACCGCATCGCCCTCGGCGTGGCCGTAGGTTTGATTGAGCGCGGCAAAGTTGTCTAAATCCACCGCCACCAGCGACAGTGGCTGCTGCGTACGAACACTGTGTTGCAGGCTCAGCTGCAGTTGCTGGCGCAGGTAGTCGGCGGTGCCTAAGGGGGTCAGTTTGTCGAACCAGCGGTGCTCACGAAACAGCCGCTCGCGTTTCTCCATTTGCGCGCTGATGGCCAGTTGTTCGTGGTGCCAGTGGTACAGGCCGAGGGTCAACAGCAGCAAACCGACCGGCATCGGCGCCGACTCCAGCCAGTTGTCCCAGTAGATGCCATCGGGCAGGCGAATAAACTCATCCAGCGCGTCCACCCACCAAGAGAAAAACACGCAGCCCAGCCCCAGCGCTAGCAGCGTGGTGACCCGCCCGGCCGGGCGGCTTTTTAACATCAGCCCCAGCCAAACCAGGGCCAAGAGCGTCGAACCGCCTTCGCCGATGATGTCCAGCCAGACCCACTCGGTCATGGGCTTAAGATCGCCGGCGGCCAAATGCAGGAGCAGGGCGAGGTTGGCGGCCAGTAGCAAAGCCAGCAGTTTCAGGCGATGTAAATGCAGCAGCGAGGGCATGGCCGACGGCTCCGTTTTAGCAAGGGTTGAACAGGCCGGGCCGTTGATAACAATCGAACCCGCGCGCAGTAGTTTTTAGCGGCCTGTTAGCGAGTGCGCGCCAGCTGAACAGATACCGATGACGCTTTGGTGACAGTTTAGGAGGTCAAATTGGCTCAGCCCAGTGGGCGACTTTTTTCAGCTATCTAACCCTTGGTTGTTGAAGCGTGTGGGCCGGGCGCTGTCTGGTGCGCCGTAACCCATCAGATGGGCCGGTCGATCACCGCTTGCTGGCGCATCCAACATATCGGTGGGTTACGCCGCTGCGCGGCTAACCCACCCTACAAAAGCTGCGGCCACTACAGAACCTTGCAACAGCCTGCCGAGCGTGGCTTGCATGGGTCATTGCAGCCCATTTGCCCGCCAAAACCGGCCTAATGCCCTGATTTAGCAGGCTTTGCCGAGTGTCTGTCACAGAATCGTCACGCCCGGCTTTTAGCGTGCCCTCCCAGTCAGCCGGGCCCTTTGCCTGGCCCAACGAGCACAGGGGAGATTTTGATGAGCTTCAAATGCCGTATTTCGGCCCGCCGTACGGGTCATGCATTCAGTGCCTTGGCGCTGGCCGTGGCCGCCAGTTCAGTGTTGGCCGCCGAGCCCGTTAGCAGCACTAATCCCAGCACCAGCACCAGCACCGGCGGCGAGCATGTGAATGTGGTCGGTCAGGCGGCGAGCATCGACCGAGCGCTTAAGCAGCAACGCCGCTCCGACAGCATCAAAAGTGTGGTCAGCTCCGATGGCGTGGCGCAATTGCCCGATCAAAACGTCGCCGAGGCGGCGCAACGGCTGCCGGGTGTCAGCATCGAGCGCGATCAAGGCGAGGGCCGTTTCGTTAGCGTGCGCGGCTTGGGGCCGGACCTTAACAGCGTGACCATCAATGGCACGCAAATTCCGTCGCCCAACAGCGGCAGCCGTGCGGTGGCCCTCGATGTGCTGCCGGCCGAGTTGGTGCAGTCGCTGTCGGTGATCAAAACCCTGACCCCAGACATGGATGCCAACTCGCTGGGCGGCACCGTGGCCGTTGAGAGCTTGTCGGCGTTCGATCACCAAGGCTTGTTCTACACCGGCACCGCCGAGGGCAGTTACGACGAAAATACCAGCCAGACCAGCCCGAAATTCTCCGGTGCCATCAGTGACCGTTTTAGCTTGGGCGAGGGCACCGACAACTTTGGCGTGGCCGCAGCGGCCAGTTGGGGCGAGCGTGATTTTGGCTCGGATAACGTCGAAACCGGCGGTAACTGGGATTTTGCCGACGGTGCCAGATTGGAGAAACTCGAACAGCGCGACTATGCCATCAGCCGTGAGCGCGCAGGTTTGGGGGTGAACTTTGACTATCAGGCCGACGACCTCAACAGCTACTTTTTACGCACCCTCTACAGCCGTTACAAAGACACCGAAACCCGCAACTCTGCCGGGCTTAAGTTTGAGGATGCCCAGGCCACCGGCGCACAAGGCAAGAGCAAGGGCTTTCGTGAGCTGAAAGAACGCGAAGAAACCCAGGACATTCAATCCTATGTAGTTGGCAGCGAACACTTGCG
>JAIERD010000160.1 GCA_019747155.1 Pseudomonadaceae bacterium | reverse complement strand
TTGCACACCCCGGGGTGGAAACTTTTGGACGCTGTTTACCCCGGAAATCTGGAAAGTTTTGCACGCTGATTAACAGCATGTGAGGCGCATGAGCACATTGCTGTCAGTGAGTTGCGTTTCAAAGGCCAGGACGGTGAACGTTCGGAGTACATAGTTATTGTTGCCGGCGACGGCACCGTTAATACCGGAAACCCAGGCGGTATTCGGCGCAAAGAGCGATTGGCGATTGAGGTCAACCCCAAGCACCGGATTCCGATCGTTGTTCGCACATTACGCAAAGCCTTTCCTGGCCTCTCACATCAGCATGCACGAGTGCCGGATACGCCGAGAACGCTTTGCCTCTATGAGGCAGCCTGGAGCGCCGTGGAGCGAAGCTGGACACCAGAGCAGTTTCTCAAACGAATGTTCTGGTGGCTCAGAGAGTCTGCAGAGCTGCGCCTTCACCGTAATGATCAACCTCTTGAGCAGCTCTTTTACCTCAGCCCCTATCAACTGATTCTTCCGGCCAACCACGCCGAGTATGCGAACTCTTCGAGCCGGAAGCTCTGTATCCATGAGGTCGATCAGGGTCCGCCTACCATTTTGAAGGCGGTGCCTGCAGACACAGTTCCCAACGTGAAATCGCTCAGGATGCTTACGATTCAAGTTCCGCCGGTCGAGGCCCGGTCGGTGGTTACGTTTCCGGAAACGCTGGGCGCTCTACACCAGCAACTGGTTTCCTGGGGGAGCGAGCTTTCGACTCATTTGTTTAACTCCACTTATGACGCGATACCGCCCAGCGGCATCAAGCCACCAACAAATCAGGGCGAGGGCTTGCTGATTCTGGTGTGGGTTCCTCGGCTTCGAAGTGAGGAGTTCGAACGCTTTGACGTCATGGGTTATGTGGCCCTCGCTTCACTGTACGAGCTAGCTAACGCCTTTGACATTTTGGGGCCGAAAGACACTCAGGGTATTCAGCATCGCTTCCAAATCGTAGGTGGCCAGATCGGGACTGGGACTGTCTGGCAATCGCTCCCGCTCTTTCCGGTTGAAGTTCGGCCGTCGATGGACGCCAATCGTGCGCGAGACCTGTCAGCTATCGATAACGACAGTGCATCGTTCAGGGGCGTGTTGGCGGGAGTTGGGGCCTTGGGCGGAACATTGGCTGATATCTGGGTACGAGAGTGCTGGGGCCAGTGGACGTTCATCGATCCCGATCAGCTTTTACCCCACAACCTGCCGCGTCATATTGGATTTGATGGCTTTGTAGGGCAACCGAAGGTTCATGTCGTTCAGGAGTTGGCGAAGGCTATTTATCCGCATGAGCCGCCACCTGGGGCCATCGCCAAAAGCATTATCGAGGAAGGTGACGATATCGCCGAAGCCTTGCGTGAGGCTCAGTTGATTGTGGACGTGACCACGACGTTTGAAGCACCACGCAGCCTGGCGTTAAGAGACGATGTGCCTCGAACGGTGAGCCTGTTTCTCACTCCTTCGGGTCTCTCCAGCGTGATGCTCATGGAGGACGCAGGTAGGCAGCAGAGGATCGACGCGCTGGAGGGGCAATACTACCGCGCAATCCTGAATAGCGATTGGGGAACGACCCACCTCCGGCATCACTTTGGCGACCGCTGGGTGGGTGGTGGTTGTAGAGATATCTCAGTGCGAATGTCCAACGAATGCATCCATGCACATGCGGGGATACTGTCTCGTCAATTGCGCCAGTCGGTGATCAAGGATGACGCCAGGTTGTGCGTCTGGTCATTGGATGATGCCGCGGGCGCTATTCATGCCCATGAGGTTCAGCTTTTTCCCGTGACGTCTGTGGTGGCTGGCGAATGGACTGTCAGATATGACCAAGGCTTGCTTCGAAAGCTAAAAGAAATCCGTGCACAGGCTCTTCCGAATGAAACAGGTGGAGCCATCCTAGGCGTAACAGATTTCAAGAATCGAACCATTGTATTAGTCGATGTGCTGCCTGCGCCGCCAGACAGCGAAGCAAGCCCTACCCATTTCACTCGCGGGGAGGAGGGGCAGCAGCAAGCCCTAGAACAAGTTCACCAACTTACTGCGCGCGTTGTTGATTACGTAGGGGATTGGCATTCCCATCCAACAGGTTATTCCGCTCGAGCCAGTGTTGAAGACGAAAACCTAGTGAACAAACTACACCAAAAGATGCGAGTTGATGGATTGCCTGTCGTGATGCTCATCGTTTCGGCGGATGACATCAATGTAATTGTGCTCTGACCGGCTGAAGCTACTAAGCGGAGGGCTGAATGTTCTTTGCCAAAGGCTGATGTAAAAATTGAGCAGGCTTCTAGCCGAAAGCATAGGCGGGGGATATCTCTCGTACCGGGGAGAGCAAATCGCCTAGTTTTTCATGGCCAGTCCCCCAAGTGGCCACTTCGGGGCGTTTATTGCTGATCGCGATTGACCGGCTAAGGGTTCTGCCGAACGTCTCTTCGGCGTGCATTGCACCCTGAGCGTCGGCAATCATGCATGAGTGGGGAAACGCAGTGATCTGCACACCCGATTGCATCGCAGTTGATCAGCGATTACATGATTTGCACGCATGCTATGGCACGCTTTGGCTGAAATGAGAGCGCCGATCACAGGTGACCGGCTTTGGGGTTGCAAGCGGCAGGTGCGTCAGCGCTTCTGGCCTTTGCGCTTACGCATCGACTCACCGCTCAACGACAGCATGTGCGCGCAGTGAACGATTCGATCCAGAATGGCGCCGACGATGGTCGGATCACCAAACAGGTCGTAGCATTTCTCTGTCGGGAACTAGCTGGTCAACAACCGCGCACCATTCATCGACTGCCGATTAATGATCTCCAGCAGTGCAGGCCTAAGGTGCTTCTCGATTCCACCGATAACGCCAACAGCCACAAAGCCTTCACTCATCTTATGGCTCGTGTGCAGATGAGAACACTTTCACAAATGATGTGAAAGCTTCTGAATCGGTACTTTGGCCGCTTGCGACACATCAAGTGATGGGATAGGTTCGCTGTTCAAACAACCGTTTATCTAACGGTGTCTGTGCCAAGGATTGCTAATGACAGAT
>JAIERD010000001.1 GCA_019747155.1 Pseudomonadaceae bacterium | reverse complement strand
GCTGATGGCCTCGGCATAAGGCTGGCAGAGGAACCAGACCAGTTCGGCGACTTCCTCGGGACGGATAAAGCGCGCATTGCGGCCCTGTGGGTAGAGCGCCAGCAACTCGCGCTTGTAACCGTTGGGGTCGCCTTGGCCGTATTGCTCGGCCTGAAAGTCCAGCATCGGCGTGGCGATATCACCGGGCGAGACGCAGTTCACTCGCACACCGTCGGGGGCTAAATCCAGTGCTAGGGTTTTGCTGAGTAACGTCAGCGCGCCCTTGCTGGCGCAGTACAGGGCCGCGTTGCGATTGCCTTGATGGCCGGCGTCGCTGGCGATATTGACGATCCCGCCACGGCTGTCACGCAACGCCGGGATGGCGGCGGCGCACATAAAGAACGCGGCTTTGAGGTTGACGTCCATGACCAGGTCAAAGTCTGCCTCGCTGCAGCTTTCCACCGGGCCTTCACGCCATACTCCGGCGGCGTTGACCAAGGCATCGAGGCGGCCAGTACTGGCCAGCACCTGACTGAGCAACTCGCTGCAGTTAGCCGGGCTGCGCAGGTCGATGGCCACGCTGGCCGCCAGTGGCAGCTTGTGTGCCAGCGCCTGCAAGCCAGCACTATTGATGTCGGTGGCGGCCACGCGCCAGCCGCCGGCGGCAAACCGCCGGGCCAGCGCACTGCCGAGGCCACCAGCGGCGCCGGTGATCAGTACTACGGGTTGGGTCATGGGGGCTCCGAGTCATTCTGAGGTGCGGATTTGTTTTTGTAGGAGCGGCAGTCGCCGCGATTTGCACTGGCACCGCAAGTGCTCGCGGCCAAGGCCGCTCCTACAGGTGATGGGCAGTGGCGATCAGGCGTGGGTCAAATACCAGCGCCAGTCCTGCTCGCCGACTTCGCCCATAAACTCGCGGTATTCGGCGTGTTTGATCGCCAGAAAAACCTTGAGAAATTCCGCGCTGAACTGCTCTTTGGCCCAGTCCGATTGCTCCAGCGCACGCAGGGCGGTCAGCCAGTCGGTGGGTAAAAACTCCTTGGCTTGCGCGTAGCCGTTGCCGGTGATGGCCGCGCCCGGATCGACTTGGTTATTAATGCCGTGATGGATGCCGGCAAGGATGGCCGCTGCAGCCAGATAGGGGTTTGCATCCGCGCCGCAGATGCGGTGTTCGATATGCCGGCTGTTGGCCGGACCGCCGGGTACCCGGAACGACACGGTGCGGTTGTTGACGCCCCAGCTCTTGGCCAGCGGCGCATAGCTGTTGGCCTGAAAACGCCGGAACGAGTTGGCGTTCGGGCAGAAGATCGCCAGCGAATCCAGCAAGGTGCTCATCATGCCGCCGATCGAATGACGCAGCAGCGGCGTGCCCTGTGGGTCTTCGGATGCATAGAGATTGTTGCCCTGCGCATCGGCCAAGCTGACGTGCATATGCATGCCGCTGCCGGCCTGATCGCCAAACGGCTTGGCCATAAAACAGGCCTGCAACCCGTGCTTATGGGCCACGCCCTTGACCAAGCGCTTGTAGCGCACGCCTTCATCAATCGCCTGCAGCGCATCGAAACGGTGCTCCAGAGTCAGCTCCAACTGGCCGGGGGCGTACTCGGAAATTGCCGTGCGCACCGGCAGACCCTGCACTTCGCAGGCGGCATACAGGTCATTGAGAAACGCCTCGACCTGCTCCAGTTCGGCCACGCCGTACACCTGCGGTGCTTGCGGGCGCACGCCGTTAGCTTGGCGCGCCGGTTGCGGGCGGCCATTGGCGTCCGGTTGCTGGTCGAGCAGGTAAAACTCCAGCTCCACCGCCATTACCGGGTGGTAGCCGTCGGCTTTCAAGCGGTCGATCACTCGGATCAAGGCATGCCGTGGATCAGCGGGGCTGGCGGGCAAGCCTTGAGTGGGGTGCATGCTGACTTGCAATTGGCCGGTCGGCTGGGCGCGCCAGGGTTGCAGGGTCAGGCTGCCGGGCAGCGGATAGGTCCAGCAGTCGGCATCCGCCACGTCCCAGACTAGGCCGGTGTCTTCGACGTCTTCGCCTTGGATGGTCAGCGCCAGAATCGAGCTGGGCAGCGGCCGACCGTTTTCATAGATGGCCAGCAGCTCGGCGCGGTGCAGCAGCTTGCCGCGCGGCACGCCATTGGCGTCGATCAAAAACAATTCAATCAAACGTACTTCCGGGTGCTGCTCAAGGAAGTCGCGGGCTTCTTGGATATCGGCAAATTGCATGATGGTGATCTCGTGTCTGGCGGTGGCGTACGGCTCTTGTAGGAGCGGGCTTGCCCGCGATTGGCGGTAACGCCAAAACATCGCGGCCAAGGCCGCTCCTACATGGATGGGGCCGAGTGTTATTCCCGCGCGCCGGGGATCGCCAGCAGTTCGCTCAAGGCTTCGTCGAGGGTGGCGATCAGTTTATCCACATCCGCCGCCGTGGTGCTTGGGCAGCACAGGGTCATGTTGTGGAATGGGGTGATCAGGATGCCGCGATTGATCAGGTACAGGTGCAAGGCCATTTGCAGTTCATCGTGAAAGGCCGCCTCGGCTTGCGCGCCGGTTTTCGGCGGCTGCGGGCAGAATTGGAACTCGCTGCGTGCACCCAGTTCGGTCACCGACCACTTGAGATCGTACTTGCCGATCAGGCTACGAAAGCCATCGGCCAGGCGCTTGGCCAGCGGCAACATGTGCGCGTAGGCGGCGGTCGTCATCACCTGCTCAAGGTTGGCGCGCATGCAGTGCATGGCCAGCGCGTTGGCCGATAGGGTGGTGCCCATGCCGCTGTGGCCATGCCCATGATTGCCGGCACTGGCGCGCTGGCGGGCGGCCTGCATGGCCTCGGCCATGGCCGCGCTGCAACCAAAAATACCGCAGGGCACGCCACCGGCGATCGGTTTGCCGACCACGAAAAAGTCCGGATCCAGGTTCCACAGTTTGGTGCAGCCACCGATATCGGTGGAGATGGTGTGGGTCTCGTCAATAATCAGCAGGCTGCCGTACTTACGGGTCAGCTCGCGGCATTTCTGCATAAAGCCGGGCTCGGGCATGACCATGCCGAT
>JAIERD010000605.1 GCA_019747155.1 Pseudomonadaceae bacterium | reverse complement strand
CAAGCTTAAAGAGCGCATCGACGCCGCACACACCTACCCAGGCCAGTCAGACCCCAGCGAACCGCCGCGTACCGAGTAAAATCTTATGCCCGTTGCCTACGCCCGCCGCCTGACTGGACGCCAGCGCAGCCCCCACGCCAATCGCCAGCTCGGCTTGACGCTGGCCTTTGTGGCGGGCGCCATTAATGCCGGCGGTTTTCTTGCGGTGCAGCAGTACACCTCGCACATGACCGGCATCGTCTCGTCGATGGCCGACAATCTGGTACTTGGCGCGTATGAGTTGGTGCTCAGCGGTGCCGGCGGGCTGCTGTGCTTTTTACTCGGAGCCGCGTGCTGCGCAGTGATGGTCAATTATTCGCGGCGCCGGGTAATGCACAGCGAGTTCGCCCTGCCGCTGCTGCTCGAAGCCGTGCTGCTGCTCGGCTTTGGCTTACTCGGCGCGCGCCTGTCGACCATTGATGGCCTGTTCGTACCGGTCACCGTGATGCTGCTGTGCTTCATCATGGGGCTACAAAATGCGGTGATCACCAAGCTGTCCAAGGCAGAAATCCGCACCACCCACATCACCGGCATAGTCACCGACATCGGCATCGAACTGGGCAAACTCTTCTACTGCAATCGCCGCAAAGCACCGCAACAACCCAAGGTGCTGGCCGATCGCAACAAGCTCAAAACACTCGGCCTGCTGGCGCTGTGTTTCAGCTTGGGCGGCGTGCTTGGCGCCCTGGGTTTTAAGCATATTGGCTACCTGTCCACAGTGCCGCTGGCCTTGGTCTTGGTGACCTTGGCGATTGTGCCGGCGCTGGACGACTTGAGTTTCGTGCTGCGTCGCCGGCGCGACAAATAAGCCCACCGACAAATGGCTGCAATTAACGCCCGCTGTGTTTAACCTAGCGGCATCGTTAACGCCGCGCCGGAGTCGTAGCCATGCCTGTTCGTGAAATTCGCCATCCCCTGATCCGTCATAAGCTGGGGCTGATGCGCCGCGCCGATATCAGCACCAAGAACTTTCGCGAACTAGCCCAGGAAGTCGGCGCCCTGCTGACCTACGAAGCCACCGCCGATTTACCCCTGGAAAGCATTGAGATTCAGGGCTGGTGCGGCACTGTTGCGGTGGAGAAAATCGCCGGTAAGAAGATCACCGTGGTGCCGATTCTGCGTGCCGGCATTGGCATGCTCGATGGCGTGCTCAGCCTGATCCCCGGCGCCAAGGTCAGCGCGGTCGGCGTCGCCCGCAATGAGCAAACCCTGCAAGCGCACACCTATCTGGAAAAACTGGTACCGGAGATCGACGAGCGCCTGGCGCTGATCATCGACCCGATGCTGGCCACCGGCGGCTCCATGGTCGCCACCATCGACCTGTTGAAACGCGCCGGCTGCAAAGAGATTCGCGCCATGGTCCTGGTCGCCGCACCCGAAGGCATCCAGGCGGTGCACAACGCCCACCCGGAGGTGATGATCTTCACCGCCTCGATCGACCAATGCCTGAACGAACACGGCTACATCATTCCCGGCCTCGGTGATGCCGGCGATAAAATTTTCGGCACCAAACAAAAAGACGCCTGAACATGCCCAGTGAATTTAACGATCCACTCTGGCGCCAGGTATTAGCCGGCGCGCAGATGCTGTTTGTCGCCTTCGGCGCCCTGGTGCTGATGCCACTGATTACCGGCCTGGACCCCAACGTGGCGCTGTTTACCGCAGGCCTCGGCACCCTGCTGTTTCAACTGGTCACCAAACGTCAGGTGCCGGTGTTTCTGGCCTCCAGCTTTGCCTTTATCAGCCCGATCATTCTTGCCAAGGGCCAGTTTGGTCTGGCGGCGACCATGGGCGGGGTGATGGCGGCGGGTTTTGTTTACACCTTTCTCGGCCTGGCCGTGAAGATCAAAGGCACCGGTTTTATTGATCGCTTGCTACCGCCGGTGGTGATTGGCCCGGTGATTATCTCCATCGGCCTGGCCATGGCGCCGATCGCCGCCAATATGGCGATGGGCAAGAGTGGCGACGGCACCGAGTTGATCGCCTACCGCACCGCCATGCTGATTTCCATGCCAGCACTGCTGACCACCTTGATAGTGGCGGTGTTTGCCAAGGGGATTTTCCGCCTGGTGCCGATCATCTCCGGCGTACTGGTGGGTTTTGCCCTGGCGCTGATCTTTGGCGTGGTCAACACCGCCGCCATCGCCGCTGCGCCCTGGCTGGCGCTGCCGAATTTCACCGCGCCGGAGTTCAACTGGCAGGCGATTCTGTTTATCGTCCCGGCCGCCCTGGCCCCGGCGATCGAGCATATTGGCGGAGTTATCGCGGTGGGCAGCGTGACCGGCCGTGATTACCTGAAGAGCCCCGGCCTGCACCGCACCTTGTTCGGCGACGGGATTGCCACCACCGCCGCCGGCCTGCTTGGCGGGCCACCCAACACCACCTATGCCGAAGTCACCGGGGCGGTGATGCTGACCAAGAACTACAACCCGAAAATCATGACCTGGGCGGCCGTGTTCGCCATCAGCCTGGCCTTTATCGGCAAGTTCGGCGCGCTGCTGCAGAGCATTCCGGTACCGGTGATGGGCGGGATTCTCTGCCTGCTGTTCGGCACTATCGCGGCGGTCGGGATGAACACCTTGATCCGTCACCAGGTCGACCTCAGCGAGGCACGCAACCTGGTGATTGTCTCGGTGACCCTGGTGTTTGGCATTGGCGGCGTATTGATCGGCAGCGGTACCGGCCCGGACGACTTCGGTCTGAAAGGCATCGCCCTCTGCGCCATAGTCGCCATCGCGTTGAACCTGCTATTGCCGGGTCACAATGACTGGAAGCGCAAGCACCCAGGTGAATCCGGGCTCTGATTGAGCGCCATAAGGAAGACTCAGAACCCGTTCGGTAGCTCTTTGTAGGAGGGGCTTTAGCCGCGACCCGCATCCCACCGCGCTCACTGACACAGCGCAAGGCATCGCGGCTAAAGCCCCTCCCACGAGGTTTGCGGCGTACCTAACCCTCCGGATTAACCGCGACCTGGTTGCGCCGCCC